>JACOTK010000266.1 GCA_016178435.1 Actinomycetota bacterium | reverse complement strand
TTGGCGTGGCACGACCGACTCGACGCATGGAACGGCGACCGAGCCGAGCTCGAGGCGTGTTGGAGCGGCACCGGCCTGTCGGGCTGGGAGACGAAGCTTCCGACCTGGGAGCCGGGCCAGATGGTGGCAACCCGCAAGGCCAGCGGCGCGATCCTCAAGGCCGTCGCCGACGTCGTGCCCGGCCTGATCGGCGGTGGCGCCGACCTGACCGCCAACACCGGCACCGAGTTGGCGGACCAGGGCATCCAGTCGGCCGATGACCCGGGTGGGCGCCAGATCTATTTCGGTGTGCGTGAACACGCCATGGGAGCGGTGATGAACGGCATGGCGCTCCACGGGGGGTCCCTCCCCTTCGGCGGCACCTTCTTCGTGTTCAGTGATTACATGCGACCGGCCGTGCGCCTCGCCGCCCTGATGGGCACCAAGGTCCTGTACTCGTGGACGCACGATTCGGTCGGCCTCGGAGAGGACGGTCCCACGCACCAGCCGGTCGAGCATCTGGCATCGTTTCGGGCGATGCCCGGACTCAGCGTCCTACGGCCCGCGGATGCCAACGAGTGCGCCGGCGCATGGCGGGTCGCGATCAACGCAACCGGTCCCGTCGCCCTGATCCTCTCCCGACAGGACCTCCCCGTCCTCGTCGGCACCGCCGACAACGAGGGCGTGGCACGGGGCGCGTACGTGCTCGTTCCCGCCGACACGCCCACGCCCGACCTGGTTTTGGTCGGAACGGGCAGCGAGGTGCACCTGTGCGTCGCAGCAGCCGAGGTGCTGGCCGCGGACGGGATCGACGTCCAGGTCGTCTCGATGCCGTCCTGGGACCTCTTCGACGCGCAGGAGGACCACTACCGAGACCACGTCCTGCCGGTCGACGCCGCCATCCTTGCCGTCGAGGCGGGGGCATCACTCGGCTGGGACCGCTACGCCGACGACGTCGTGGCGATCGACCGATTCGGTCTCTCCGCTCCCGGCGCAGTGGCCCTCGCCACGCTGGGCTTTACCGTTGAAGGCGTCGTCGATCGAGCTCGAACACTGTTGGCAGATCTCCGGGAGGACACCCTGTGACCAAGCTTGAGGACCTCCACAACCTGCACGGACAGAGCCCCTGGCTCGACAACCTTCGTCGTGACTGGCTTACCGACGGTGAGATGGCAGCGTGGATCTCGCGAGGCGTGCGCGGCGTGACCTCGAACCCGTCCATCTTCCAGAAGGCGATGACCACCGGCAATGCCTACGACGCCCAATTCGGCGAGCTGGTACGCACCGGCGTCCCGGTCGTCGACGCGTTCTGGAAGATGGCCGTCAGCGACATCAAGGAGGCGCTCGGCCTCTTCGAACCCATGCACACGGCCTCCGGGGGCACCGACGGATTCGTCTCCATCGAGCTCGCCCCCGATCTGGCGCGGGACACCGAGGGCAGCGTCACAGCCGCTCGTCGTCTTGCCGGCGAGATCAACGCCCCGAACCTTTTGATCAAGGTGCCGGCCACGGCTGCGGGCATTCCCGTCATTCGCACCCTGGTCGGCGAGGGCTGCAACCTCAACGTCACGTTGATCTTCGGGTTGGCCCGCTACCGCGAGGTCATGGAGGCCTACCTGTCGGGACTCGAGGATCGTGTGGCGGCAGGCCATAGCGACCTCTCCACGGCCCGAGGAGTGGCGTCGTTCTTCGTCTCGCGGGTCGACACGGAAATCGACCGTCGTCTTGACGAGCTTGGCGCCCCCGACGCCCTCGCCCTGCGGGGCAAGGCCGCTGTGTCGCAGTCGAAGTTGGCCTACCGTCACTTCCTCGAGACCTTTGCGGGTCCTCGCTGGGACGCACTGGCAAGGCTGGGGGCCCACGTCCAACGGCCCCTCTGGGCGTCGACCTCGACGAAGAACCCTGCCTATTCCCCGACGCTCTACGTGGACACCCTCATCGGCCCCGACACGGTCAACACCATTCCCGAGTCCACACTCGTCCAGTTCGAGCAAAGCGGCACCGTGGCGTCGACCCTCGGCGCGCATCTCGCCGAGGCGGAGCAGGTCATGGCCGACCTGGAGACGCTCGGCATCGACATCGCCGAGGTCAGCGCCGTGCTCGAGGAGGAGGGGGTCGTCGCCTTTGCCAAGGCC
Source organism: Actinomycetota bacterium (assembly GCA_016178435.1). Lineage (GTDB taxonomy): Bacteria > Actinomycetota > Acidimicrobiia > Acidimicrobiales > CADCSY01 > JACOTK01. Next base: position 1,509 of record JACOTK010000266.1, on the reverse strand, counting down.
TTCGACGAGCTCATGGGGGCACTGCACACCAAGGCCGGCGCGATCCTTGCACGGTCCTGATGGACTCGCCCCGGGAGGAATCACGATGAGCAGGCTCGCCCGCGATGACAACGCCCTGCTTGCTGCGTCGATCGAAACGCTCGCCGTCGAGGCCAGGGCCATTCGTGACGAGGCGTTCGGCACCAGGGTGACCTGGTCGCCGAAGGTCTTCATCCCCCTCACGCAGCTCTGTCGCGACAAGTGCGGGTACTGCACGTTCGCACAGCCGCCGGCACGCCTCGACGCGCCCTACCTGGAGATGGACGACGTGCTGGCGATCGCCCGTGCCGGAGCCGATGCCGGCTGTCACGAGGCGCTGTTCACGTTGGGCGAGCGCCCCGAGCTTCGCTACCCGCAGGCGGCGTCGTGGCTGCGTGATCACGGCCACGCCACCACGGTCGAGTACCTGATCTCGGCGTGCGCCGCGGTGCTCGACGAGACCGGGCTTCTCCCCCATGCGAATGCGGGAGCGCTGAGCGCCGACGAGCTCAGGGCGCTGCGCGAGGTCTCGGCCTCGCAGGGCATGATGATCGAGTCCCTCGACGAGCACCTCGATGCGCACCGTGGGTCGCCCGACAAGACGCCCCTCCGTCGCCTGGCCACCCTCGAGGATGCCGGGAGGCTCGGCATCCCCTTCACCACCGGCCTGCTTGTCGGCATCGGCGACACCCGTGCCATGCGGCTTGCGGCCCTGCGCGCCATCGTGGCGTCCCATGAGCGCCACGGCCATGTCCAGGAGGTGATCATCCAGAACTTCGTGCCCAAACCCGGGACCACCATGCATCTCGCCTCCGCCTGCTCGGCCGATGAGCTTGCGTGGACCCTCGCGGTGGCACGGATCATGCTGCCCACCGACGTGCACCTGCAGGCCCCTCCGAACCTCTCCGAGGACTTCGGCGCCCTCCTCCGCCACGGCATCGACGACTGGGGCGGCGTTTCCCCCGTGACGCCCGATCACGTGAATCCCGAGATGCCATGGCCCCACCTCGACCGTTTGCGCGAGGTCACGGAGGCGCACGGCCACACGCTTGCGCCACGGCTGACGGTCTACCCCGCATGGGCACGACAGCCCGACCGTTGGCTCGACGAGGCGCTTCGCTTCCCGGTCCTGCGCCGCAGTGACGCCGAGAGCCTCGCCCGGGACGATCACTGGCATGCCGGCGGCGACGAGGACCCGCCCCAACTGCTCGCGACAGAGCCGACCACCTTCCGTGTCGGCACCGTCGCGGGAGGCGCCGTCGCTGAGGTGCTGGCGGGCGTCATGGCGGGCGAGGAGGTGGGCATCGACGAGATCGTCACGTTGTTCTCCGCCCGCGGCCCAGAGGTCCGAGCGGTCGCCGACGTCGCCGATGAGTTGCGACGCCAGGCGGTCGGTGACACGGTGACGTGGGTCTCCAACCGCAACATCAACTACACCAACGTCTGCACCTTCAAGTGCCGGTTCTGCGCGTTCTCCAAGGGCCCGTTGTC
>JACOTK010000265.1 GCA_016178435.1 Actinomycetota bacterium | reverse complement strand
GGTGGCCCTCCCCTTGAAGGAGTTCGAGCTACTGGAGATCCTCTTGATCAACGCGGGTCGAGTGGTGCCTCGCGAGACCCTGATCGACCGAATCTGGGGGCTGGACTACGTCGGGGACACCAAGACGCTCGATGTGCACGTCAAGCGACTTCGGTCCAAGGTGGAGGACAATCCCTCGGTTCCCACGCGCATCGTCACGATTCGCGGGCTCGGTTACAAGTACGAGTTGCCCCGGAGCTGAGGCTCGGCGGGAATCGATGCTCCTGTGAGCCGGGTCGCCTACCGACGCAGGAACTTCAGTCCACCCCTGACGCCACCGCTGGGCAGGATGTCGTCGCTTGCACGGGTCCAGGGGGTGGAACGCACGGCCGGCGCCAATGGCTGCACATCGGCGACGGGCACCTCGGGGATGTGCGTGCCCCAGCTCTCCATCGGCGGAGGACTTACGTCAAGGGGCGTGGTCGAAGCATCAAGTGAGGGGAGCTCCTCCTCGGTTGGGGTAGCCAGGTGTTCGGCCTCGGGCGCTGCCCAGATGAGGTCGTCTACGGTGTCGGCCCGGTCATCCAGGCCATCGGCCACGGGAGCTTCCCCGCCGATGGTCCCGTCCGATTCCTCGGCCTCAAAGTCGGTCCAGCCGAGAGCGGTGGAGAAGGGCGAGTCCTCGCTCAGGGGAGTGGCCCAGCCGAGGACGTCCTCGTCATCGATGCATTCGGCAACCATCTCGTGCTCCCCGGCCGCCGCGTACTCGTCGGGTCCGGGCCTCCACGCGGAAAAGACGTCGTCGAGTCGCCCCTCGTCGTCCCATGCGGGCTTTTCATCGGTCAGAAGGTCACTGAACGGCTCGATCTCGTCCTCGACGCCGGCGCTGTCGGCCACGACGCCTTCCTGAGGCGCCTCCTTGGATGTTTGGGGGCCGTAGATGTCACTGAGTAAACGAGTCAGGTCTGCCATGTCTCTCGTATCGGCATCTGCCACGGTCGACTTGAGGGCGAGGCGGGTCACGATGGGTCCTACGATGGCGGGGTGATCAGGAGCTCGTTGTGCGCGTGACACGCTTGACCTCACTCCCCCACGAGTCCTTTGCCTTCACGTCCTTGGCGCGCACCAATGCCTTGATGTCCGCGGGCGACACCCTGGTCGCCATCGCGCTTGCGGGGTCGTTGTTCTTCTCCATCTCCCCTGATGCCGCTCGGGGACGCGTCACGCTCTATCTCGCCCTCACGATGGCCCCCTTCGCGGTGGTGTCGCCCCTGCTGGGTCCCTGGATCGACCGTCGGACCGGGGGTCGGCGCCTGATGGTGATTGCCTCCGGAGTGGCTCGCGCGGGACTGTGCTTCTTGTTGGCCGATGATCTGAACAAGCTCCTGTTGTTTCCCGAGGCCTTTGCCGTGCTCGTCCTGGGGAAGGGCTACGGCATAGCGAAAGCCTCGCTGGTGCCTGCAGTGGTGAGCCGGCCCGAGGTGTTGGTCGAGGCGAACGCCAAGCTCGTCCTCGGCAGCAGTGCCGCCGGATTTGCCGTGGCGCTCCCGGGCCTGGCCTTGTTGCAGCTGAGCGCATCGTGGGTGCTCGGGCTGGCCACGGTCGTATTTGCCTTCGCGGCCGTTTCGGCTTGGCCCCTGCCGGCGACCAAGACGGCGGAGGAGAAGCCGACATCGATCGAGGTCGCCGAGTTGCGCAGCTCGGGCATCTTGTTGGCGGCCGGAGCCATGGCGGTGATGCGAGGGGCGTTGGGCTTTCTGACGTTCCTGATGGCGTTCTGGCTGCGGGAGCAGGATGTTGCGACGTGGTGGTTCGGGGCCGTGCTCGCGGCGGGCGGCGTCGGCTCGCTCCTGGGCTCGCTTGCCGTTCCCTCTCTGCGTGCACGGGCAGAAGAGGAACGCCTCCTACTTGGCTGTCTGATCCTCATGGTCCCCACGACGCTGGGCGCGATCATGGTCTCGGGTCCGGCCGGGGGAATGGTGGCCGCGCTCTCGGTGTCCACCTGCGCGGGAGCGGCCCGGCTGTGCTTCGACGCGATCGTGCAACGTGATGCCCCCGACGCCAATGCGGCCCGGTCCTTCGCTCGCTTCGAGACCCGGTTCCAGTTGACCTGGGTGGCCGGGGCTCTCGTGCCCGTGCTTCTGCCGATTCCACGAGACAGCGGCTTCCTGGCGATCGGCCTTGCCGGCATCGCCGCTGCGATCCTCTACGGGACCGGTCGCCACCTTCATCTCGCGCCCTGGTGGGAAGGGACGATTGCCAAGGTGAGGGGGCTCATCATCCGGCGCCGACCCCGACCCGGCCCACCGCCTGATCCCGGTCAACCCTGATCCGGGTCAGGCGGGCAGGTCGATGCGGGCGAGCCACAGGCCCGGTGCATCGACCTCGGCAGGCGTGGGGAGCTCTCGCTCGGAGGTCCACAGGCGCGCAAGGCCATCGTGGCCGCCCCGCTCGATCACGCCGGCGACGAAAGCCGTTCCCCGCTCGTACTGGTCGCGTCCGAGGTGCAGGCCGAAGAGATGCTCGACGAGCTGGTCTCCCGACGAGGCCTCGAGTCGACGGCGCCGGAGGGCCTCGGTGAGTTGGCCGTACGTGGCGATCAGTGTGGTTCCCACGGTGTCGAGGATGTGGTCGACGTAGCCGGCGATGACGGTGACGAGAGCTTCGAGTTGTGGCATCAACAGGGCCTGTTGCGGTGAACGCATGACGCCGAGCAGGACGGTCGGGTCACCGAGGGCACGTTGCATGCCCTGCGGATCGGTCGGGTCGACGCCCTCCAGGCTCGACTGCAGCGCCTCGGGGTCGAGTTGGAACCCCTTGACGTAGTCGAGCACCAGGCCTTCGAGGCGGTTGCGGACGTGGGGGAGTCCCAGCACGACATGATGGGTGAGCTCGGAGAGCGCGACCCACAGGAACAGGTCATCGGGCTGGAGGCTCCACTCCTCGCTGAACGCATGCAGGTTCGGGCTCACGACGAGGAGCTCGTCGGAGGCCGGACGGGGTAGCGGCAGATCGAACTGGCCGAGCGAACGCGTCGCCAGGTTTCCGACCATCGCGCCGGCCTGCATGCCGAGCATCAGCGGCGTGATCAGCGAGAACATCCCCTCGAAGAACTGATCTGCCCCATCGGGCAGATGGGGCATGTTCGGATCGAGCGTCGGCTTGACCGACAGGGAGCCCGCAAGGCGTTCCAGCAGGGGGCGGTAGGCATCGAGCGTGCGGGTCGTCCACTCGTGGCGGGTGACCGGGGTGACGCGCAGGAGCGCCCCGGTGGTCGACGTAGGCAGGCCCGTTGCATCGGCGACGTGAAGGTCGGCGACCCGGAACAGCTCATTGAGGTGCATGCGCTCCAGTGGGTCGGGGTTGGACTCGATGGCGCCCCCGGTGGCCACCTGCACCGCGAACTGACGAGCGGCATCCCAGTTCACCGGCCCCGACGAGCGCATCATGCGCGAGAGGTCGTTCAGAAAAGGAATTCCCTCGAAGGGATTCTCCCCGGTTGGACCAAAGCCGCTCACGAGGGCATGGTAGGCGGGTGCCGAGAAATATCCACACCGTGGCCATCGTCGGGCCGGACACGCCTTTGCGGCAACAACTGATCGGACACCTCGCGGATGGTAACAGCGCAACCGGTCCGATTGTCTGCGACCCTCACGGCAAGGGGTCGTATCTCGACGAGTTGCGCCGGATGGCCGGCAGCGAAGGCACGGTCGACACCGTCGTGGTCCTGGCAACCGCGCCCGGAGCGGGTGCCTCGCAATGGCCGGCGATCGACGAGGTGCCACTCGTCGCCAATGCCGTTTCGTGGGCCCCGGACGCTCTTCTGGTCGTCGTGACGAGCTCGTTGGTCTACGGAGCCAGGGTTGACAATCCGATTCCCCTGACCGAGGAGGCGCCGCCGGCGCCCAATCCCGACCTTCCCTTTGCGGCTCGGCTTCTCGCCATCGAACAACGTGGCGAGCAGTGGCGCGATGATCACCGCTCGGGTGATTCAGGTTCGGCGGTGGTTCGTCTCGCGGTGCTGCGTCCGGCCCTCGTGCTCGGCGACACAGGGCGCTGGCCCGACGACGCCCTGGTCAGTGGGTTCGGCGTGCCGCGGGGTGACGGTGATCCACCGATGCAGTTCGTGCACGTCGATGACCTCGCGGGGGCGATCGCGTTCGCCTGCGGGCATCGCATCGAAGGGACGTTCAACGTGGCAAGTGACGGCTGGCTTGCCGGCGCCGATGTTCGGGCGCTCGCCGGCATGCCCCAACATCTGTTGATTCCGTCGCGCTACGCACGCTTTCGTCAACGGCGGGCCGCCGCGGCGATGGGCGGATTGCTGGGTTACGCAACGCATCCATGGGTCGTGGCCAATGACCGCATCAAGGCTGCCGGTTGGCAGCCGACGTTGACCAACGAGCAGGCGTTCGTGGCGGTGCACCGGGGGGCGCTGTGGACACGGCTGAGCCCCAAGCGACGTCAGGAGCTCGCGCTCGTCGGCTCGGCGGGCGCGATGATCGGGCTGGTCACCGCCATCGCCGCGGCGGCCCGGCGCTGGTGGAGACGCTGACGGACTGCGTCCGGGTGTCAGATGCTGTTTCGCCGGGCTGAGCCTGGAGAGACGCATGGTTTCGCCACGCACCGGGTAGGCCTGTCCGTGAACGCCTCAGAGGTTCTTCGGTCGTTTGCCGAGCTCGACCGAGATGGTGCTCCGCTTGTCGGCCCGTAGATAGGTGAGGGTGATCTCCTGTCCCGGGTGACGGTCGCGCAGGCTCAGGACCAACGCCGACATCGAGGTCACCGGCTTGTCATCGATGGCGATGATGATGTCCTGCTTGGCCAACCCCGCTGCATGGGCAGGACTGTCCCGTACGACGCGCTCGATGCGCGCTCCGCCGGGTATCGAGGCCTTGCGGGCCGATTCGGCGTCGACGTCGGCGCCTTCGATACCCAGCCAGACGTGCTCGGCCTTGCCGGTGGCGATGATCTGGTCGGCAACCGAACGGGCGATGTCGATGGGGGTTGCGAAGCCGAGACCCTCGGCGCCCACCTGGGAGACGGCGATCGCCGTGGTGATGCCGATGACCGAACCGTTCTGGTCGAGAAGGGCGCCCCCCGATGAGCCGGGCGCTATGGCCGCGTCGGTCTGGATCATGTCGAGCAGTGGGCTTCCCTCATCGCTGTCGACCCGTCGCCCGAGGGCGCTGACCACGCCGGTCGACACCGACGACCCGCCGATGAGGCCGAGCGGCGAGCCGATGGCAACGGCGGGTTGGCCGACCTTCAGACCGACTGCCGTGCCGAGGGTGGCGGTCGCAAAGGGCTCGTCACGGGACAGCTTGACCACGGCGATGTCGGTCTCGGGGTCCTGACCCACGATGCTGCCCTCGATCTCGGTGCCATCGGCAAGGACTGCGAAGAGGGTCTTGGCGCCCTTGACGACGTGTGCGTTGGTGAGCAGGTAGCCGTTGTCCCTGAACAGCACCCCCGAACCGCTGCTGGGCACGGGGCTGGTGATCTTCATGCGAACGATCGCCGGGCTGACCTGCGCGGCGATTGCCACCACGTCACCTGCGGGGGCCTTGTCGCTCGCGGGCAGGCTCAGGGTGGGTTCACTGACCTGTTCACGAACCACGATGTCGCGTCCCTGCTTCGAGGTGTCGAGCGCGCCGATCGCCCCGAGGATCGCGACCACGAAGACCGCCCCCGCGAGGCCCGAACCCAGGGCCACGAAGATCGTCGAGCGCAACGGAGCCTGTCGGGGAGCCATGGTGGACACGGCGGCTGCAAAGGAGCCCTGATCGGGCTGGGGGCTCCACGGCGGAGCGAGCTCAGTCGGGTGGCGCCAGACGCGATCATCGGGTGATGGAGGTGGGCTCCACGGCGCAGTGAGGTCCTCCGATGGCTCCTCGTGACGCCAGGTCGTGTCGTCCGGCACTTCGCCTTCTGGGTCCATCTGCACGAGGATACGGTGGTGGAGCTCCACATGGGGCGCGCGCGACCCGTACGATGGACAGGAATGAATCTGCAACCACCATCTGCGACGAACAGCTGGACGGCATTGTCGTCCCTGGCGTTGCCCGTCGGTCCGGTGGTCGAGTGGGCCGTGCGGGACGACTGCGGCGCCCTGGTGCTGTTCAACGGGACCACGCGTGATCACGCCGGTGGGCGCGAGGGTGTGACGCGTCTGGAGTACGAGGCCTACGAGGAACCGACCCTGCGGCGCTTCGCCGAGATCGACGAGGCCGCCCGTGGAAGGTGGCCGGCGGTGGGTCGTGTCGCCCTGCTTCATCGGGTGGGTGTCGTGGAGGTCGGCGAGTCGGCCGTCCTCGTTGCCGTGTCCGCGCCCCATCGTTCGGACGCCTTCGAGGCCGCTCGTTACTGCATCGACACGTTGAAGCAGACTGCGCCGATCTGGAAGCTCGAGACCTGGAACGGCGGCTCGGCATGGGGAACGGACGCGCAGGAGATCCGTCGGATCGAGGAGGTGAGCCGGTGAGCGGGGTCGTGTTTCTGTTGCTGGCCGTGATCATCAGTGCCCTCGGTTCGCTCTTCGTCTGGTTTCGTCACGCGAGACCCAGATCACTGGAGAACAGCGTGGACAGCTTCTCCAGGGAGATGCAGGCGCTGGCCCCTCGGGAAATGCCGACGACGGAGTCTCGTCGGTTTCGGGAGAGGCAGAAGTAGCTGGCGCGCGACCTGGCGATCGATCTGGGGACGGCCAACACCCTCGTCTATGAGCGCGGACGGGGCATCGTTCTCAACGAGCCGACGGTGATCGCGCTCGACACCCGTTCGGGCGAGGTGTTGGCGATGGGTCACGAGGCATGGTCGATGATCGGTCGAACGCCCGGCTACATCCGGGCGGTGCGTCCGTTGCGCAAGGGCGCGATCACCGATTTCGAGGTGACGCAGCGCATGATCCGACTGTTGTTGCACCGGGTCGGGGTCAGCCGGTTCAACCGCCCCCGCGTGATCATCTGCGTGCCGTCGGCCATCACCGAGGTGGAGCGTCGAGCGGTCATCGATGCCGCCAGGCGGGCAGGCGCCGCCGATGCCCAGCTGTTGGATCAGCCTATGGCCGCCGCGATCGGTGCGGGCCTCGCGGTCAACGAGCCACTGGGCAACATGGTGATCGACGTCGGCGGGGGCACGAGCGAGTCCGCGGTCATCTCCCTGGGCGGGATCGTCTCCCTGCGGGCCATACGTCTCGGATCGTTCGAGTTGGACGCTGCCGTGCAGCTCTATGTGAAGCGCGAGTACGGGTTGGCGATCGGGGAACGCACGGCCGAGGACATCAAGATCGCGATCGGTTCCGCATGGCCCACGGGTGAGGAGATCAAGGCCGAGGTTCGCGGACGAGACATGGTGAACGGCTTGCCGAAGACGGTGATCCTCTCCCCGGACGAGATCCGTGGCGCGTTGGCCGACTCGGTCACGGCGATCTGCGAATCGGTTGTGTCGTGCCTGGGGGATGCCCCACCGGAGTTGGCGCAGGATCTGATCGGGCAGGGCATCCATCTGGTCGGTGGGGGCGGCATGTTGCGGGGTCTGAGCCGGCGCCTCGAGGACGAGACCAAGGTTCCCGTGCACCTCGTCCAGATGCCGCTCGAGTGCGTCGTCCTCGGCGCCGGACACTGCATCGAGGAATACGACGCGCTCCGCTCCCTGTTCATGGGAGCGCACGACTGAGGGGTCTGCCCGACTCCCGGCGGTGACCTGGGCTCAGGAGATCCTGCCGGGGCCACCCTCGTCGGACCGGTCCTCGTCGGGGAGGTTTGAGTCGGGGAGGTTTGAGTCGGGGAGGTTTGAGTCGAGGAGGTCCTCGGCGGCCTGGCGAACCTGCCAGTCCCGATCGGTCTTCGCGAGCGCGAGGGCTCGGTCCACCTCGGGGCCCTCGAATGGCGCCAGGGCGATGATCGCCCGGCGCCGAACGGTCGCCCGGTCACCGGTGGCAGCGAGAATCGTGGGAAGTGCCGTCGGGTCGCCGATGGCGCCCAGGGCAGCAACGGCGGCCTCTCGACAGAGGCTGTCCTCGTGGCCGGTCACGATCCTGCAGAGGGACTCGAGCACGCCGGCGGCGGCAGGAAGCCGTTCACCGCATGCCCAGGCGCAATGTTCGACGACACTGTCATCGGGGTCGGCGAGCAGGGGGACGAGGTCGATCGAGTGAAAGGGGATCGCGAGCTCCAGTGCTCGTCGTTGCACTGATGGCTCCGGGTCGTCGAGCGCTGCGGCGATGAGGCTCACATCGATGCGACCCAGACGGGCAAGCGCGTGCAGCGCTGTGGCACGCACCACAGGGTCCTCATGGCTCAGCAGCGCACGAGCGGTGTCCTCGTCACCCTTATGTCCGGCGATGGCAGCGCGTCGGCGCGCTCCCGTTTCGTCGACTCCGCCATCTGAGCCGGGTTCAATCGGAGAGTCAACGACTCCATCCGGCGTGCCCTCAGGCATTGACGAGCACGCGCAGGACAAGCATCAGGGCAGCGGCGACGATGGCGACCGAAAGGGCCATCACGAAGCCCGTGCCCGCGATTGCCCCGATCAATCTCGAAAGCCCGCGAAATCGTCGGCGTGCAAGGGGAGCGCCGCCGGTGACCTCCAACAGTGCGGCAATGCCGGCGTTGGGTCGCGGCGAGGGTGCCGAAACGGCGACGGTCGTGACCTCCGGTTCGACGGTCGTGACCTCCGGCTCGAGGGCCGGCTCGACGGTCGTGACCTCCGGCTCGAGGGCCGGCTCGACGGTCGTGACCTCCGGCTCGACGACGAGCACCGTGGCGTGGGTTTCTCCCTCGGACGTGGCACCCTTGTTGTCGGCGCCAACCGTCATGACGGCGATGACGGCGATCGACCCGCCGATGATGACCACAACGACAATGAATGAGAACACGGTGAACGACAGCGTAGTGGGCCCAGATGGAACCGTTCAGACGCAGGAGTCGTCGCCGATGTCGCCTTCCCGCAAGCCCTTCCGATGGCTTGTGTGGTTTGGTCTTGCGGGTTTCGTGGCGGCGATTGTCGCCGGATTCTCCATCCCCCTTCCCTACTACACGATTGCGCCGGGGCAGGCTCTCGACGTTCGGCCGTTCGTCAAGGTGGAAAGTGGGCCGAATGACCATTCCGAGGGCCAGTTCTTCCTCACGACGGTCTCGCTCGGCCAGGCAAACCTGTTCCAGGCCCTTGCCGGTTGGGTCGACTCGTCGGTGGACGTGATCGAGGAATCGGCGATTCGTCCGCCGTCGGTCTCACCCGACGAGTTGACCAAGCTCAATCTCGAACAGATGGCCAACTCGAAGCAGATCGCGCTGGGTGTTGCCTTCGAGTACCTCGGCTACGACGCCATCAGTGGGGACGGGGCAAAGATCGTCGGTGTCGAGAAGGGTTCCCCCGCCGATTCGTTCCTGCGGGTCGGTGAGGTGATCACCGCCGTCAACGGCGCCGTGGTGAACGACCACTTTCAGCTGGTGAAGATCGTCCGTGCGACTCGTCCCGGCTCGCGGGTTGCGTTGGACGTGCAGGCCGTAGGCGGTGGCGGCGAGCGAAGGGTCGACATCGAGTTGGGCTCCAATCCGACCAATGTCGAACAGGGGTTTCTCGGCGTGCAGCTCTCCACCCACAACCTTCGGTTCGACTTCCCTTATAAACTCAAGCTCGAATCCGAACGCATCGGCGGTCCTTCCGCAGGACTCGCCTACACCTTGCAGGTGCTCGACGTGTTGACAGAGGGCGACCTGGCCGCAGGCAGGAAGGTCGCGGTCACGGGCACCATCGAGCTGGATGGGACAGTCGGCGAGGTGGGCGGGGTCGCACAGAAGGCGGTTGCCGTGCGGGACGCCAAGGCCGACGTCTTCCTCGTCCCCTCGGCCGAGCGAGAGGCGGTGAAGAGGGCGATCGGCAAGAAGGTTGAGGTCGTGGGCGTTGATTCGCTCACCGATGCGATCGCTGTGCTCGAGCGCATGGGCGGCAAGCTTCGACCGATGTCGGCTGATCAGGTCGCCCGTTCGGTCCGGTCGGGGACGTAGTCTCATGGCGATGTCCGATCCGACGCATCTCAATCCCGACGACCTCGCGAACAAGACATTTCCCACGTCGTTTCGTGGGTTTGAGCCGGGCGAGGTCCGGGCCTTTCTGAGCCGAATGGCTGCTGAGTGGGCGATCGCCCAGGAGCGTGAGCAGTCACTGCGTGAGCAGCTTGCCGAGGCGGTGGCAAGGGCCGCTCCCTCGGTCATGAGTGAGGCCGACCTGACCGCTGCGCTCGGCCAGGAGACGGCGAAGGTTCTCAAGGCCGCACAGGAGGCGTCAAACGAGATTCGCGCCAAGGCCGAGGAGCACGTTGCGCGCATCCTGCGTGAGGCGAACGCCGAGGTGACCCAACGCCGTGAAGAGGCGGAGAACCTGGTCGGGCAGCGAACCCAGGAGGCCGAGTCGGCTGCGGCGACGCTTCTCGACGAGGCGAGACGTCAAGCAAGGGCGATCGTCGACCAGGCCCAGGAACAGGGGCGCCAGATGGTCGCCGAGGCACAGGGGGTGCGCGAGCGCTATCTCCGGGATCTGGCTCGTCGGCATCATCTTGCCCATCAGCGCCTCGAGTTCCTGCGAGCGAGTCGAGAACGCCTGGTGGCAACCTACGCCTCAGCACGAGCCGCGGCAGAGGCAGCCGAGCACGAGCTGGAGATGGCCGAGGTCACGGCCGCCGCAGCGGGCGAGCTCGCATCGCAACGAGCTGCGGCCGGTCCCGAGATGTCATTGGAGCAGATGGAGGTCGAGATAGCGCTCGCTCGGGAGCCGGAGCCCGAGACGGAACGGGACTCGAGGCAGGAGTCGGGCATCTTGGGCATCTTGTCGCCCGAACCTGATCGCGATCCCGAACCTGATTGGGCGCTACCGGCGGAGGTCGCACTCGAGCTCGTCATCGAGCCCGAACCTGTCATCGAGCCCGAACCTGTCATCGAAACCGTTGCGATTTCTCAACCGATCCTCGAGTTGGTGATCGAGCCGGAACCCGAGCCCGAACCCGATTTCGGGGTCGTCGAAGCCGATTCGTACGTCGCGGTGGATCCCGAACCGGGACCGGCCGGTGAGCTCGATCTCGAACCTGCTCTCGACCTCGAAGCCCCACTCGATCTCGCCATCGAATCCGAACCCGTCGTTGATCCCCCGCCCGATCCCTCCCCGGCCCCTGAGCCCGCCCCTGTCGAGCTGCCGGATGCTCAAGAGCCCGAGCCGGAGCAGGGCTCGACGAAACCTCAGATCGACGAGCTGTTCGCCCGCCTGCGTGCAGGACGAGAAGAGTCCGTGGCGCATGCACAGGCCGTCCTCGGTGAGGGCGCCGCCGCCGATACGG
>JACOTK010000264.1 GCA_016178435.1 Actinomycetota bacterium | reverse complement strand
CTGCGACGGCTGCTCCTGCGACGGCTGCTCCTGCGCTTCAACCTCCTGCGGTTCGACCCGGTGGTGGACTTCGACGCAGCGGCACGCGTCTATCGAACCTGCCGGCGCGTGGGCGTCACGCCCCGAGGGATGGTCGATTGCATGATCGCCTCCGTCGCTCACCGGCACGGGACCAAGCTGCTTGCCCTCGACGCGGATCTCGATCGCGTCGCCGACGTCATCGGCATCGAGATGGACAAGGCGTGACGGCTCGGTCGACAAAGTCCTCGCAGGTCATGTCGCCGCCGCCGCCGGCCGGTGGCTTGCAGAGCATGCCGGAGAGCTACGTCTCCAGTTCCATTCGGTACACGTTCGTCTACCTTCCGAAACTAGAAATCGCGCCTGCCTCGCAGCATCCGGAGCTACACCGCCTCAATGACAACTTGATCCGCGTAAGCGGCGAGCGCGTCGAGATCATCAGGATCGGAGGTCATGACCGTCGAGCCAGGCTCGGCCAGGGCGACAACCAGCGCGTCGATGGCGGAGCCTTGCCGAGCGCGTGCCCGAAGTTGTCCTGCCCGTCGCGCTTTGGCCTCGGCAACGACTGGATCGACTTCGCAGCTCTTCAGCAGGCGGTTGATGTTCGCGTCCGTGCGCGCCGTACCTGCCGTCGACTCGGCAAGAACGACGGTCGGTACGACAGGTGGCCACAGGCCCTCCGCCCGTAGCGCCGCGATCAGCGCCGCAGCCCGGCGGCTGCGCTGGCTGAGGCGGCTGAGCCCACCCGAGTCGAGGACCAGCACCGAGGTTCAACCCGCCTGGCGCACGACCGCGCGATCTCGGATGCGGCGTGCGACCGCATCCGCTCTCGCGCGCTCGCTAGGGGAGGGCTCGCCAACCTCCGCGACGAGCTCCGCCAGATAGGCGTCCGCCTGCTCGTTGAGACGCCGGCGGCGGAGCTCGGCTTCGACGGCCTCCTGGAGCAGTTCGGACGCTGGGAGCTTGCGCTCCTTCACGGCCGCATAGAGCTCGTCCGGAAGGTACACCTGCATTCTCGGCATACGTCTAACTATACACACGTTGCCTCAGGCGCGCGCCGACACCGAGCCGGCGTTGGAGGGCGCTTTTGCGCCATGCGACGTTGCGAGCTCTGGGATGGGTTCGCCTGGTCCAACGGCGAGCAGATCGACCGACTAGGTCGCGACTGTGAAGGGGAGTTTGCGGCCGGGCCAGGGAGATGGACCGTCAGGACGAGGAATGTCCCGCGGCGCCGTCCGGTGGCGGTGTGCTCTCAGCCGTACCATCGATCACAGCGAGATAGGCAGCGTCTCGATCGACATCCACCGGCTTGCCGAAGCCGAGTTCCGCTCGGATGGCACGTCGGAGGTCGACAATGTCATCAGCCCTGCCTGGTCCGTCGTGGTTTCCAACGCCGAGGCACTTCCTGAAGCCACTGACGACCTGGGGGTCTTCACACACCACAGCCAAGTCGTTCAGGCACCCCCTCAACTCACTGATGCTCGGTGGATCCTGTGGCGAGATCTTGAGCGGCTGGCCGTTGGTGCCGGACCACGTGCGATTCGCGTACACGGCGTCGACCAGATCAAGAGCCCTCTTGCAAACTGCGCGCTTCATCTCCCAGCGCTGCGCGCGACGCTCGCGCTTCGCCTGAAGAAGACTTGCGACGACGGTTGCCGCGAGCGTCGACGATCCGATCGCCACCAGGACGGTCGCCACATCGTTCATGCGAGTGATCCGGTCGATTGTCGCCAGCGAACGCCTGCACCACGACGTAGTGGCAGCCGAAGGAACACCAAGAGTGTGAGCACGGCAAGCTTGGCCACGGATCCTCCAGGAGGGAGCCGGCGCTGCGCAGACTACGCGCGCTGTCCTCCAACCGTACGCGAACCTTGCTGACGGGTTCAAGGCGGCGTGCGAACGGCAAATGCCCCAAGCCTGCGACCGTGTCGTCACGGGACATACGCCCGGAAGTGCCGCATGGGGCGACGGTGTCGGTCTCCCCCGAAGCTCCGTCCCTGACCGAGCGATATGCGGCGTGCGGAACGCATCCAGATCTGGCAGGAACGACCAGGCGCTTTACGCGGTGGACGCAACAGCCGTTGCGACAAGTCCGGCGACCACCGCCACGATCATCGCCGTGGCGTGGCTACGACGACGGCCTGATCGCCACAGGATGAACGGGGTACAGCGCGAGCGCCGCCGTTGCGTAGACACCGCACGCGAGGAAGGACAGCACGTCCACGACACGATCCCCTGTGCCCCATGGCGACAGAGCCAGTGAGCCGATGGCCAGCGCCAGGTACCCGTTCGCCGCCGAGAACGCGACGATGACAGCGTGCCTTACCCAGCGGGAGAACCGGAGTTGGGCGCTCGGGGGGTCTACTCGGCACGGTCCAGATCGTGCCGCGCCGCAAGGAGTGTCGCCACTGGACCAACTGGCCGAGCATCGTTGGTGGGGAGGAGCGGTGACGAGGCCCGACCCCGGGATGGTGATCCACGGTGGGAGCCGGTGACGCGGACTGGGATCTCCTCACTGCCGGCGGTGCAGGTGAGGGGGGCGGTGGCGTCGTTGATGGGTATCGGGTTCACGCCGTGCTCCTTGGTGCAGGTGAGGGGCTGTCGACGACTGCGGACGCGGCGGCACTGGCGGGGTCACGGAGAAGTCGTCCGGAGCTCGACGGGGACCGTGCCCTCGGGTGCGACCGCGCAGGTGGCCCGCTGGCGTCGGCGGAGCACGAGCAGGAACCCGATGGCGGCTGCGGCGGCGATGAGCAGGCCGGCGCCGCCGATGAGCCAGGTGCTGACGAGCCCCGTGAGGCCCAGGCCGCCCAGCAAGGCGAAGATCGGTCCGACGTAGCACGCGATGCACGCGGCGGCGCCAAGGCCGAGGACGCTGAAGCCGTCCTTCGCGGTGTTGGTCTTGGTCATCGGGCTGCCTTGGTGGTGAGGGCGACGATGGCGATGGCTCCGTCGAGGGCGAGGCAGGCGCAGCCTTCGCTGCAGGGACCGTCGATGGCGGGCCCGGCGAGTTGGGCCGCGGCGTGGCGGAGCTGGTCGGACAGGGCGGTGAGCTCGGCGATCTGGCGTTGGGCGTCGGCGAGCTTCGTGGTGACGAGGTCGTGGAAGCGCTTCTGGACGGGGCCGCAGCGTTCGCCGTCCCAGATGCCGACGAGGTCCGTGATCTCCTCGAGGGTGCAGCCGAGCTGCTTGGCCCGTGCGATGAACGCGAGCCGGGCGAGGGTGTCGTCGTCGTAGAGCCGGTAGCCGGCGTCGGTGCGGGTGGAAGGTGGGACGAGGCCAATGCCTTCGTAGTAGCGCAGGGCCGAGGCGCTGAACCCGCTGCGGTCGGCCGCTTCGCCGATGGTGTAGGTCCTCACGACGCCACCGTAAAGGTTCGACCCCAGTTGAAGGTCAACGCGGCTTGTCAGCGGGGGGCGAACATGATCACTCCAACCCCGACCAGGCACAGAACGGCCCCGGCCAAGTCGAACCGGCCGGGCCGGAACCCGTCGACAGCCATCCCTTAGCCAAGGGACCCGGTGACGAAGATCCCACCGTAGGCGGCGAGGATCCGTCCGAGGTCGTTGTCGTCCTGCAGCGTCGCCACGAACCCGTAGGCCGCCGGCGCGGCGATGCCCGCACCGATCCAGGCGATCCCTCGGTGCTCACGGGCGCCCTGCCAGATCAGCCACGCACCACCGATCTCGGCGAGCGCGGCGATCACGAACAGGACGAGCGTCTTCGTCACCGACATCGACCCACGCTAGGGCGCGCCGTCGTCGCCGCCGGCTCATTCGGCGTGGACGTACCGGTGGTGGAGATCGGGAACGTGCGGGTGGGCGTGCCGGAGCGGTGCGTGCCGGTGGAGGTGGTGGTGCCGGACGCCCTGCTCGACGTCGGCGTGCGCGTGGACGTGGCGGCCGTGGTCGTGCGCGTGTTGGTGGTCGTGATTCGTCGCCTGGTGGTGGTGCTCGTGGAGGTGGTGGGAGCCGAGGACTCTCGACACCCCGAAGAACGCCAGTGCTGGCACCGCGACCTCGGCAGTGCGGACGGAGTCGCCCAGGACGACCGAAGGCGTTGTAGCCGGCGCCCGGCGTCGGTCGGCAGGGAGCGAGTCCGGACGATGTGGCCCGCGTGTTCAGCTCGTGTCCGGACCGAGTGTTCCCGAGCGCGTCGCGCTCGCTCCTCACGCACGCCGATTCCGGCCGGCTGCGCGACGAGGTTGGCGAGCTCGCCGCCGAGTTCAGCCAGCTCCTCGGAGGCTGACCAACCTCACTGGGAAGGCGGACGATCCACAGCCCCCGGCCGGCAATGCCGGGTGCCCGCAAAGTGCCGTTGAGGGCGCATGGCGCTCGACGCCGGGAGCGCGGTGGGATGTCGCCGCCGTCGCCGGCCGGTGGCTTGTACTACGTGCCAGGATCTCTCGCTTCCAGCTCGAACCTGTAGACGTTCGTGTCCCGCGGCTCGAAGCCGAGGCGTCGGTAGAGGCGGTTCGCTGCCTCCCGGGAAGGACGGGAGGTGAGATCCACGTTTCTGGCGCCCCGTGCGGAGGCCTGGGCGAGCGCAGAGCGGGTCAAGGCCTCACCGACGCCTCGCCCTCGGGCGGACTCGTCCACCACGACGTCCTCGATCCAAGCCCGCACGCCGGTGGGAATGCGGAACAGCACCAGTGTCAGGCTTCCGAGGATCACCCGATCGGCATCTCGGGCCACCAGCAACAGGGTCGCCTCGGAGCGCACGATCTCGTCCAACTCGGCTGCCGTGGGAGGTGGGGCCGAACGCGAGAGCTGCGGCATGAGACGGGTGAGGGCATCGTGCAACTCGGCGGTGACTTCGGTGGCGGGTTCGACGCGAATGGACATCAACGGCTCCGGGGAATCGGCTGGGGGGTTTCGCCCCCAACGTAGACCGCCGAGGGCCTGATCGGACGACCCTTGGCCGCCTGTTCGACCACGTGGGCGGACCAACCGATCGCCCTTGCGCAGGCGAACATCGAGGTGAACAGATCGCGCTCCAGGCCGCACCGCTCCATCACCACGCCTGCATAGAACTCCACGTTGGTGCCGAGCCGATGCCCCGGCTTCAGTTGGCCGAGGGTATTGAGGACCTGACGCTCCACCTCGACGGCGTGGTCGATCCGCGAGCCGCCCAGCCGTTGGGCGACCTCGCGCATGAAGACGGCTCGTGGGTCGTCCCCCTGGTAGAGACGATGGCCGAAGCCCATGATCCTGCGCCCATCCCGTACGGACGATCGCACCCACGTGGCGACGTCGGCGGGAACGCCGCGGGCCACGTCCTCCGGCCCGGTGCTCCCTCCCGGCTCCATGGGCCCTTCTCGGACTTCGAGGTCGGCGAGCTGATCGAGCATGTCGAGCACCCGAGCGGGAGCCCCACCGTGCAGGGGGCCCGAGAGTGCCCCGATGGCGCCCACCAGCGCCGAGCCGAGGTCGGCGCCCGTCGAGATGATGACCCGTCCCGTGAAGGTGGACGCATTGAGTCCATGGTCGACCGTGGTGATGAGGTACTGCTCGAGGGCGCGGGCCAGGACAGGGTCGGGAACCTCGCCTGTCAGCATGAACAGCGTGTTCGCTGCGTGACCGAGATCATCGTTGGGCGCCACGGGATCGAGTCCCCGACCCAGGCGATGGAGCGCAGCCACGAGGGTGGGCATCACCGCACAGAGCCTGAGCCCGTCGGCTCGGCGTTGGTCGGGGTCGAGATCGAGACTTGGCCTGAGGCCCCACAGCGCCGCGGTTGCCGACACGGCGGTGCGCAGGGCGTCGATCGGACGGACACGCTCGGCCGCCATCACCTCAAGGACGGGTCGGATCTCGTTCGGAAGGGAGCGGAGCGGAGCCAGACGTGTGGTGAGGCCCTCCAGCTGCGAAGCTGTGGGAAGCTCGCCCTCGGACAAGAGGTGCCAGACCTCCTCCAGGCTGCACGACCTGGCCAACTCGATCGCCGAGTAGCGGCGATAGTGATAAAAGCCCTCGCGACCGCGGACCTCGCCGATCGTGGTCTCGGCGACGATCACGCCGTCGAGACCGTCGGCAACCCGGCTGCTTGCCGGAGGGTCACTCACCGAGGGTCACCCGGCCGCAGACTTACTCACCGGCAGGGTCACCGACCGTGTCATCGACCGTGTCACCGGTGCTCATCAAGGACGGCAGACGCGAATGATCGGTGAAGAGGTGGGCGGCAGGACCCACCCCCGACAAGGCGTCGGCGGCGAGCACGATTGCGGCCGCGGTGTAGGTCGATCGTTCCCATCCGGGGAAGT
>JACOTK010000289.1 GCA_016178435.1 Actinomycetota bacterium | reverse complement strand
GACGCCGGGGCTCGGCACCATCCTCGTCGGTGACGACCCGGCGAGCGACGGCTACGTGCGCAAGAAGCACGAGGCATGTGCGGCATTCGGACTCGCGTCCTCGGACGTCCGACTTGGCTCCCAGGCGGACACCGACGAGGTGCTCGCGGCGGTGGCGAACTTCAACGCCGATCCGGCGGTGCATGCGTTCATCGTGCAGCTGCCGTTGCCCGAGGCGGTGGACGAGAGTCGGGTTCTCGCGGCGATCGACCCGGGCAAGGATGCCGACGGTTTGCACCCCGCCAATCTCGGGCGCCTCGTCATGGGCGCCCAGGGGCCTTTACCCTGCACGCCTGCCGGTATTCAGGCGATCCTCGCGCACTACGAGGTGCCGGTGTCCGGTCGCCATGTCGTGATCGTCGGACGAGGGGTGACTCTTGGGCGCCCGCTCGCTCTTTTGCTCTCACTCAAGCGTCCGCATGCGAATGCGGCGGTCACGGTTGTGCACACGGGAGTTCCCAATTGGGTCGAGCACACGCAGCGGGCCGACATCGTGATCGGGGCGGCGGGAAGTCCCAACCTGATCCAGCCGCACATGGTGCGTACCGGAGCGGCCGTGATCGGCGGTGGCATCACCTGGGAAGGCAAGCGTCTGGTCTCCGATGTCGACGAGTCCGTCGCCGAGGTGGCGGGCTGGATCACCCCTCGTCTCGGCGGTGTGGGACCGACGACGGTCGCGATGTTGTTGGCCAACACGGTCGCCGCTGCCGAGCGAGCCGCCGGCTCCTCGGGATCGGCCGGCAGGTAGCGTTCGACCATGGCAAAGATCCATGAGCTGTTGGCGGCTCGGCGTTGCATCTCGTTCGAGTTCTTCCCCCCCAAGACCGACGAGGCCGAGCGTGCACTCGAGAAGGCACTCGTCGAGCTCGAGCCCCTGCACCCGGCCTTCGTTTCGGTGACCTACGGCGCGGGCGGGAGCACCCGAGAGCGCACGCGCGACATCGTGGTGCGCATCCTGCGGGAGACCTCGATGACCCCGATGGCACATCTCACCTGTGTGGGACACCGCCGCGACGAGCTGATCGACATCATCGACGGCTACCGAGAGGCGGGTGTCGAGAACATCCTGGCGTTGGCGGGCGATCCACTGGTTGACGGAGCCGACCACGGGGCTGTGGCCGACAGCTTCCACTTCGCCCACGAGCTGGTCGAGTTGATCCGCGAGCGGGGGACCTTCTCGATCGGTGTTGCCGCACACCCGGAAGGCCATCCCCGCTCAACGAGCTCGACCGACGACCGCCGCCACCTGGCGGCAAAGTTGGCGCTCGCGGATTTCGGTGTGACGCAGTTCTTCTTCCAAGCCGCCGACTACCTGCGGATGGTTGAGGATCTCGCTGCTCTCGGCGTGGACAAGCCCGTTGTCCCCGGGATCATGCCGGTGACCAATCTCGGCCAGATCGAGCGTTTTGCCCGACTCTCCGGCGCGGCCTTCCCCGAGGCGCTCGCCGAGCGGTTGCGCGGGGTGGCTGACCAGCCCGAGGAGGTCCGCCGGATCGGCGTCGAGGCGGCAACCGAGCTCTGCCGGGAGCTCCTCGACGCCGGCGCCCCGGGGCTGCACTTCTACACACTCAACCGCTCCACCGCGACGCGGGAGATCTACGCCAACCTCGCCCTGAGCTGACCGCCGGACGAAGGATGGACCTACGGTTTCGGCGAGCCAGGCGAGCCTGATTTGCCAGTCGCCACAGCGTTCGAGCCGTGTTCCAACCATGATGCGCAATCCGGTGTGAGCACGGCCTTGACGCGGGCTTCGTAGCGTTGCAGCTGATCACCGGAGAGCACATCACGCCAGCGACCGTTGGTCCCACTGTGCAGGAAACCGTCGCCTCCGCCGTCAAAGACAAAGGGGACCGGCGCCACATCGTCGGCGTTTTCCTTCATGGAGGCGAACGTCGCGCGCTCGACGACTTCGGGCCAGAAGCGCTCGGGAACGTCGATGGCGAGCCACTCGGCGATCGCTTGCATCTCGCCTTCCAGGTCGACCAGCAGATCATTGAAGTGGACGAGACGCACATTGGGGAGGTGTCGATACGGCCACCACGAGGCGATGTGCGCGAAGTGTGACCAGAACGGTGAGCCGTCGCCTTCCGAGGGCACCGACCCCGTGGAGATCCAGTGATCGAAGAACGCACGAGGGTCGGAGTCGAAGGCCTCCGAGTACAACGGCATGTGCGGTATGTCGGGCGGGGCCATGTGGTTCGCCATCGCGATGATCTCGGGTTTCATTCGCTCGTAGTGATTGACAAGTGACATGAACACGTCACGCCCGTCGCGCCCGATGACGAGATACCGAACCTCATCGAAGTACCGGATGGCGTTCGCCGGAAGGTGGCTTTTCACGAAGCGACGGTGCTTTTGGGTTTCCAGGAGATCCACGACATCACCGACCGCGGGAAACGAGAGGTCGAACCACGGGGACAGAACGTTTGTCGGGGCCGGTTGGCGGCCATCGGGAAACAACAGGCAGGCCACGATCGTCTGCATCCACGTGGTGCCCGCTTTCATGCTCGTGGTGATCACGATGTCACTCGGGCGTGGTTTGTACGCGTCCCAACGGTCGCTGTCCAACAGCACGTGTCGAAAATGACAGGTGCGGTCGGGGCGCAAGGATGCGGCGACATCTGACATCACCGCAGCGTAGTGTCGCGGGTGCCGGCGGTCCCCCGGGCTGCCTGCCTCCGAGGTCGGAGCAGGGCTTTGGCGGGCATCGTCCTAGACTGCGGCCATGTCCGAAAAGATCACGCTTGCCGCTGATGGCACCCTCAATGTCCCCGTCGAGCCCATCATCCCCTTCATCGAGGGCGATGGCACCGGAGTGTACATCTGGCCCGCAGCACGTGCGGTGCTCGACGCTGCTGCCGCCAAGCGCGGGCGCAAGGTTGCCTGGAAGGAAGTCCTCGCCGGCGAGAAGGCCTTCAACGAGACCGGTGACTGGCTTCCCGAGCAGACGGTGATTGATTTTCGTGACCACCTGGTTGGCATCAAGGGCCCTCTGACCACTCCCATTGGCGGTGGCATCCGCAGCCTCAACGTCGCTTTGCGTCAGATGCTCGACCTGTACGTGTGCCTGCGTCCGGTTCGATGGTTCACCGGGGTTCCCTCGCCGGTCAAGCACCCCGAGCTGGTCGACATGGTCATCTTCCGGGAGAACACCGAGGACGTCTACGCCGGTCTCGAGCTCGAGTCGGGCACCAAGGAAGTGGCCAAGCTGATTGGCTTCCTCCACGACGAGTACGGCTGGGACATTCGCCACGACTCGGGTATCGGTATCAAGCCGATCTCGACCACCGGCTCGAAGCGCCTCATCCGTGCGGCGGTGCAATATGCCGTCGAGCGTGGACGCAAGAGCGTGACCATGGTGCACAAGGGCAACATCCAGAAGTTCACCGAGGGCGCGTTTCGCGGTTGGGGCTATGACCTCGTGCGTGAGGAGTTCGCCGACGTGGCCGTTGGTTGGGACGACTGCGGCGGCGATCCCGGCGACAAGGTGCTCGTGAAGGATTCGATCGCCGACATCACCCTGCAGCAGGTCTTGACCCGTCCCACCGATTTCGACGTCATCGCGACCACCAACCTCAACTGTGACTACCTGTCCGACGCGCTTGCCGCTCAGGTCGGCGGCATCGGCATTGCTCCGGGGGCGAACATCAACTACGTGACCGGGCACGGTATTTTCGAGGCCACCCATGGCACGGCGCCCAAGTACGCCGGACAGGACAAGGTCAACCCCGGTTCCTTGTTATTGTCAGGCGTGCTGATGTTCGAGCACCTCGGTTGGAAGGATGCTGCCGCCGACATCATCACCGCCATGGAAGCCACCATCGCCGACAAGATCGTCACCTACGACTTCGCCCGTCTCATGGAGGGCGCTACCGAGGTCAAGTGCTCCGAGTTTGCCTCCGCCGTCATCGACCGTTTGTAGGCGGAGGGTCTCTGCGACAGCAGGCATTTTTCTGGACCGGATGACACAACTCGGGTGTATCGTCTCATCAAGGGCTTGACACATTCAGGCTGTACACGAGGGGGCGCAGATGTACGAGCACGACAAGGTCTTCATCGACGGGGCATGGGTTCCCTCCGCCGGCAAGGGTGCCATTGACGTCATCAACCCGGCCACCGAGGAGGTGATCGGGCATATCCCCAACGGCACTGCCGAGGATGTCGACCGAGCGGCCCGAGCGGCCCGTGCAGCGTTTCCCGCGTGGGCGGCAACCCCCAAGGAGGAGCGGGGCAAGTACATCCAGCGGCTCCAGGAGGGTCTCGGCGCCCGCATGCAGGAGATCGGCAAGGTCGTCTCCCAGGAGATGGGCATGCCCATGACCCTGTCGGTGATGGTGCAGGCAGGGCTGCCCGCCATGGTCATGGGGTCGTACACCACGATCCTGGAGAACTATGCCTTCGAGGAGCCACTCGGCTCGAGCCTGATCGTGCGTGAGCCCGTGGGTGTCGTGGGTTGCATCACGCCGTGGAACTACCCCCTCCACCAGATCGTGGCCAAGGTCGCCCCCGCCCTTGCCGCCGGCTGTACCGTCGTCCTGAAGCCGAGCGAGGTGGCCCCGCTCAACGCCTTCATCCTCGCCGAGATCATCGAGGAGGTCGGTCTTCCCGCGGGCGTCTTCAACCTGGTGACCGGCACCGGACCCATCGTGGGCGAGGCCATCGCCGCGCACCCCGAGATCAACATGGTTTCGTTCACCGGCTCGACGGCCGCGGGCAAGCGGGTGAGCGAGGTCGCCTCCCAGACGGTGAAGCGTGTCGCGCTCGAGCTGGGCGGCAAGTCGCCTTTCATCATCCTCGACGACGCCAACCTCGCCGATGCCGTCAAGGCCGGTGTGGGCAACTGCTACATCAACTCGGGCCAGACCTGCATCGCGTGGACCCGCATGCTGGTGCCTCGTGACAAGCAGGATGAGATCGTTGCGCTCGTCAAGGACGCCGCCGAGGCCTACACCCCTGGCGACCCGTTCGCGCCCACCACCCGTCTCGGCCCGCTCGTGTCCAAGACCCAACAGGACCGCGTCCGTTCCTACATCGAGAAGGGCATCGCCGAGGGCGCCACGCTCGTCACCGGCGGGCCCGAACAGCCCGAAGGCCTCGACAAGGGTTATTTCGTCAAGCCCACGGTGTTCTCGAACGTCACCAACGACATGACCATCGCCCGTGAGGAGATCTTCGGCCCGGTGCTGTCGATCCTTCCCTACGACGACGAGGAAGATGCCATCCGCATCGCCAACGACACCATCTATGGCCTGCACGCCGGCGTCTACAGCGCCGACAAGGCGCGTGCCACCCGCGTGGCCAAGCGCATCGATGCCGGGCAGGTCACGGTCAACGACGGCAGCTTCAACCCGATGGCGCCCTTCGGTGGTTTCAAGCAGTCGGGCCACGGTCGTGAGCTCGGCGTCCTCGGCCTCGAGGAGTTCCTCGAGGTCAAGGCGTTGATGCTCTGAGCGAAAGGGTCGCCAACACGGCCGACGGGTAAAGTCACCGGGTCCTGATCATCGCTGATCCTTCCTTCCACGAGGAGTACCTGACGTGAAACCTCCTGTTCGTGTCGCTGTCACCGGAGCCGCCGGCCAGATCGGCTACAGCCTGCTCTTCCGCATCGCATCGGGGGCCATGCTCGGCCCCGATCAACCGGTCATCCTGCAGCTCTTGGAGATCACGCCGGCTCTTCCCTCCCTCGCGGGTGTGGCCATGGAGCTCGATGACTGCGCCTTCCCGCTACTTGCGGGCATCGTGCAGACCGACGACGCCAACCGGGCCTTCGAGGGCGCGAACATCGCGATGCTGGTGGGCTCGCGTCCGCGAACGAAGGGCATGGAGCGTGCCGAGCTGCTCGAGGCCAACGGCGCCATCTTCACGGTGCAGGGCAAGGCGCTTTCGGCCAACGCTGCCGATGACATCAAGGTGCTCGTGGTGGGGAACCCCGCCAACACCAACTGTCTCATCGCCATGCGCAACGCAGCGGCCATCGACCCGAGCCGTTTCACCGCCATGACCCGCCTCGACCACAACCGGGCCCTCGCACAGCTGTCCGCCAAGACGAACACACCCACTGCCGACATCAGGCGCATGACGATCTGGGGCAACCACTCGGCGACCCAGTACCCCGACATCTTCCACGCCGAGGTCGGCGGCAAGAACGCCGCGGAGCTCATCAACGACGAGGCGTGGCTGGAGAAGGAGTTCATCCCCACGGTGCAACAGCGCGGGGCGGCGATCATCGAGGCTCGGGGAAGCTCGTCGGCTGCATCTGCTGCCTCGTCGGCCTCCGACCACGTGCGCGATTGGGTGGCAGGCACCCCGGCCGACAGTTGGGTGTCGATGGCCGTGTGCTCCGACGGCTCCTACGGCGTGCCCGAGGGTCTCATCTCGTCGTTCCCCGTCACGACGTCGGCCGGCGCGTGGAGCATCGTGCAGGGCCTCGACATCAACGAGTTCTCCCGGACACGTATCGACGCCTCTGTGGCGGAACTGGCCGAGGAGCGCCAAGCGGTGGAGGATCTCGGCCTTCTGGGCTGAATCGCATTCGGACCTCGACGGATGGGCGTTCGGTAGGTCGGGCGTCTCGTGGGTCGGGTCTCCGCAGCTCGGGCCTCAGTAGGTCGTGGTGAGCCGTAGCTCGACGAACACGTCGTCGAGCTCGGTGAAGGCCTGCTGGACGTCCATCATCGCCTGGATGTTGCCACCGACCCGCAGCCTCCCGGCGGTGAACGCGTCCTGCGCGGACAGGCTGCCGTTGCTCATGCCCACTCCTGTCTCCCAGTCCTGGGTGAAGGAGACCGTCGCCTGATCGTCGACGCCTTCTGCGATCTCCACCCTCCCGTGGTCGACGCGAATGACGTAGTGGACATCACCGCGAGGCGTGTCGGTCACGTTTTGTTGAATGGTGATCTGCACGTCTGCGGTCGCATCGGCAAGGGTGGCGGAGGCCTGGGCGGTGGTGTGCGCCTGGGCGATCCACTCGGAGCTGAGAAAGCGGGGCATGTCTCATGTTCGCATGCCGGTACGATCCGACCATGTCTTCCGGCACCGCAGCTTCGTTGCCGGACGGGCTTGCGGTCCGCGACGAGGGTCGTCACCTGGCCGCCGACGACATGGCGGCGGATTGGGAGGAGTCGTGGCACTTCGACTTCATCTCGACCGACGGCGAGGTGGGGGCGAGCCTGCGTCTCGGACGTCAACCCGATCGGGGCCTCGCGCCTGTCTGGGGGTGCCTGGTCCGAGCGGGCCATCCGTTGGTGCATCTTGTCGATCACGACGTTCCCCTGGTGCGTGAGACCGACAGTATCGGGGCGCGGGGTGAGGGAATCTGGGTCGATGCCGTGTGCGAGACACCCTTCGATCACTGGTCGGTCGGCCTGGAGGCATTCGCCGTTGCGCTCGACGACCCCGAGGAGGCGTCGGGCCGGGGCCGGGGCGACCGGATCGGTCTGGGTTTCGATCTCGAATGGGAGACGGACTCGGAGATCATGACCTTCAAGCTTCCCGGGGCCAAGGGCTACCAGATGACGTGCCGCGTGCATGGCGAGATCCTGATCGGCTCGGAAACCCTGACCGTCGACGGTTGGGGCGGGCGCCAACACCTCTGGGGACTCCCTCCGTGGAGCGGTCAGGCCTGGTGCTGGGGCGGCGGCGTGCTCGACGACGGCACCACCTGGCAGCTCAGCCCTGACGGCACGGCGCGTCTGGGTGACCGGACGGCATTGATCGCCGACCTCTCCTCGATGCCTCAGAGCCTGCGAACGGGTGACACGGAGCTGGACTTTGCGCCGCTCCATCGAGCGCCGGTTCTGCTCTCTTCGTCTCGGCCCATGCCGTCCGTGCTGCTGGAACGTCGCCTTGTCGCCGTCACCGCCGCCGACCGGTCCAGCGGGACCGCCTGGCTGGAGTGGTCCGGTTCGGGATGACTCGTTGTTCGGAATCGATCTCGAGTTACGGAAGAAATAGGCATCGAGTTACGGAAGAAATAGGCATCGAGTTACGGAAGAAATAGGCATCGAGTTACGGAAAACAGGGCTAGGATGTGGATGTGCACCCTCCTCTTCGTGGCCATGTCCGGCGTCGTTTGACCTCGGTGCTGGAGCAGCGGCTCCGTGAGGAGCCGGTCATCGCGCTCCAGGGACCAAGGTCAGTCGGCAAATCAACGCTGCTGGCGGAGATCGCTGCTGCCCATGGGGTCCAGGTGATTGATCTGGACGATCCCCAGGTTCTGGACGCCCTCCGTGCCAACCCGACGGCCTACCTTGCGACCCGCCCGCCGGTGTGCATCGACGAGTACCAGAAATTGCCACTCATTCTCGACGCGATGAAGGCCCGCCTCAATCGCTCAACTCAGCCCGGGAACTTTGTGATCACCGGCTCTACTCGTTACAGCGCCCTTCCGGTTGCCGCCCAATCTCTCACGGGGCGTCTCCACGTGATCACGATCCTGCCATTGTCCCAGGGCGAGATCGCCGGTCACCATGAGACCTTTCTTGAAGACCTTTGTATTGATCCTGACGCTGCAATCGCCTCCGCCGTTGCCGGCTCTCCGTCTCTCACCTCTCGGCAGGACTACATTGACCGAGTCCATGCGGGGGGCCTACCCCTCGCGCTTTCGAGGCCAACCATGGCTTCTCAAAACCGATGGTTCGATGATTATCTCCGATTGGTGCTCGACCGGGACGTGATCGAGCTGTCACGAGTCCGCCAACGTGAACAACTCCCCCGCTTGCTCGCCCGCATTGCCGGGCAGACTGCTCAAGTCCTCAATATCGCCAAAGTTGCCCAGTCGATCGGCATGGACACCACGACGGCAGAGAACTACGTGAACCTCCTCGAAGCGGTGTTTCTCCTTTCACGGCTTCCGGCATGGGGAGCGACCCTTCGAGCGCGGACGGCAGCGAAACCGAAGGTTCACATGGTCGACTCAGGTATAGCCGCTCGTCTGTTGAGGCTTACGCCCAACCGTATGGCAACACTCGAACCAGCGGCGCTCACCGAGTTTGGTCACCTTCTGGAAACCTTTGTGGTCGGTGAACTGCTGAAGCAGGCAACGTGGATCGACGGGATCCCCGCTCACGGACACTGGCGAACCCACGACGGCGACGAAGTCGACCTCGTCTTCGAACGTGACGACGGGGCCGTTCTTGCCTTCGAGATCAAGACCGGAAGTCGCGTGCCGGGTGAATCGCTACGCTCCTTGCGGAAGCTACGCGAAGCCACTGGGTCTCGATTCCTGGCCGGCATGGCTCTTTGCACGGGGGACCGTACCTATACCTTCGAAGACCGTATCCACGTCATGCCGATTGACCGCCT
>JACOTK010000283.1 GCA_016178435.1 Actinomycetota bacterium | reverse complement strand
GGTCGACCGTGTCCAGACGGCTTGGGTGGAGGCCGGCGGATTGCCCGGTGCCGACACCGCTGCCCATGCCTCCGAGGTGGGACGACGAGCAGGTGCCGAGGTTGGTGCGGAGCTGCGGGCCCTGTTCGAGGCCGACATCGACGAGCAGCGATCCAACCCCCTCGGCGTTCTCCGCCGTGCCGTTCGCTATCCGACCCTTGTGCTCCGCTCTGCCGGTGTGCCGAGTGTGGAGCGCAGCGAGTTCGACGTCATGCACTTCCCCGATGACGACTACGGACTGACGCCGATGACCTTCGCCGATGTGGATGACGCACTTCATGAGCCCGGCATCCTCTGGGGGGCCATGAAGGCCCGCCTGCACCTCGATCGGCACCGCCGTGTCGCGGGCGATGACGTGGGGAAGCGATGAGCGGACAGGTGATGAGCGGCCGGGGTGGGAGCAGGGTGATCTGCTACGTCCCCAACCTCATGGACCGGTCAAGGATTTCGGCCGGCGTCCCCGGCGCCGCCTTTGTCGCCTCGCCCGAGGACTTGGTGGAGCGGGTCGCCGAGACCCAACGTGACCATCCGTCGGACCGGGTTCTCGTTGTGGTCGATCTCGATCGGCCCGGCGTGATCGAGGCAATCGAAGGGTTGACCGGGCACGGGCCCGGGGTCATCGGCTTCGGTTCCCACGTCGCAAGGGACACGTTGTCCGCGGCCACAGCCGCCGGCTGTCGGGCGTTCCCGCGATCCGAGCTGTTCCGGCGGTTGTCGGAAGGGATCGAGAATCTGGCCCTGTCGGACGGTCGGGAACCGCGTCGCTTTCGGTGACCCGGACATTTTTGGCTAACGTCACCGGTTTCCCGTCTCGCTCCGATTGCGCGCGACCCGACACAAAGGACGGATCCGGTGGACAGTGGCGACACCGCATGGATGTTGGTCTCGACGGCACTCGTGTTGTTCATGACGCCCGGGTTGGCATTCTTCTACGGGGGCATGGTCAGGTCGAAGAACGTTCTTGCCATGCTCATGCAGAACTTCATGGCGATGGGTCTGTTGGCCGTCCTGTGGGCGCTCGTCGGGTTCACCCTGGCGTTCGGCAACGTCGGTGACGGCGGCATCATCGGCAACCTGGATTTCATCGGCCTCCGAGACGTCGGGTCGGCGGCAGGCTTTCCGCTTGCCCCGACGATTCCCTTCGTCCTGTTCTGTGCGTATCAGATGACCTTTGCCGTCATCACCCCTGCACTGATCACCGGAGCGACTGCGGATCGCCTGAAGTTCAACGCCTATCTGATCTTCATCAGCATCTGGCTCGTGGTCGTCTATTCTCCCGTCGCTCACTGGGTGTTTGCCGGTGGATGGCTTGCCGAGCTCGGCGCGCTGGACTTCGCCGGCGGCGCCGTGGTGCACATCAATGCAGGCGCGGCCGCTCTGGCGTTGATTCTGGTGCTCGGGCATCGCCACGGTTGGGGGACCGAGCCGATGCCACCTCATTCGCTGCCCCTCACCATGTTGGGCACGGGCATCCTGTGGTTCGGATGGTTCGGTTTCAATGCGGGTTCGGCTCTCGGAGCCAATGGCATCGCTGCACAGGCGCTCATGAACACCTTCCTGGCAGCTTCGGCGGGCATGTTGGGTTGGGTGTTGGCCGAGCGCGTGCGGGACGGACATCCGACCAGCCTCGGAGCTGCCTCCGGAGCGGTGGCAGGGCTTGTGGCCATCACCCCCTGTGCCGGATTCGTGGGGGGTATGAGTCCCATCGCGATCGGCTTCCTTGCGGGGGTGATCTGCCTCTTTGCGATCAGTCTGAAGACTCGATTCAACTACGACGACTCGCTTGACGTGATCGGGGTGCACCTCGTCGGAGGGCTCCTCGGGTCGATGTTGCTCGGTCTCTTCGCCGACGCGTCGGTCAACGAGGTCGGGGTCGACGGGCTCCTGCTCGGTGGCGGTGGTGAGCTGTTGGTCGACCAACTGGTCGCCTCCGTCGCCACATTCGGCTTCTCCTTCGTGGTGTCACTGGCCCTTGCCAAGGTCATCGACATGACCATCGGCCTGCGGGCGACACTCGACGAGGAGCTTGAGGGTCTCGACCGGACTGTTCATGCCGAGATGGCCTACGCGGGCCTGGACGGATAGGCCCGGACGGCGCCGGTCACTTTTGTTCGGGTTGATCCCCGAATCGTTGCCACCCCGCGTCGGTGATCGAGCGTTCCTCGAAGAACAGACAACCTTCGGGGCAGGAGAACGGGGTTTGATCGGCCGCGTCGAGCCGGCAACGCTGTACCTGGTCGCCCTGTCCCGTGGAGCGGGTGGAATAGTGGCGACAGTCGAAGCGAATGGCCATGTGTCCATTGTAGAGAGCTGAGTGCCCCGGCCTGCCGGCGCCCGGGCGACTGTCGTGGAGCAACAAGGTTTGGGAGTCGCAAAGTGACGACCGTTGGACCGATCGTTGTTATGGACGCTCATGGCCGGAGAGCCGACGCCTGCATCGCGCGGCGAAGGCCTTAAGGTTCCTGGGGTGGGAGAACGTCTGGTTGTGATCGGTGGCGATGCCGGGGGCATGGTTGCGGCCTCGCAGGCGCGTCGGTTGCGGCCCGACCTCGATATCGTCGCCCTCGAAATGGGAGAGATCACCAGCTATTCCGCCTGCGGCATTCCGTATCTGGTCGGTCGTGAGGTCGGCAGCGTCGAGGAGTTGGTGGCGCGGGAACCGCGGGAATACCGAGAACGTCTTCGCATCGACGTTCGCCTTCGTCACGAGGCGATGACGATCGACCTGGACCGTCGCGAGGTCGAGGTTCGCGATCACGCTCACCATCGCACGATCAGGCTTGGCTTTGACCATCTGATGCTGGGTCTCGGCGCCCGCCCTCGTCGGCCCCGCCTGCCCGGCATCGATCACCCCATGGTCCACGGCGTGCAGAACCTCGATGATGCACAGGCATTGATCGCCGACATGGAAAGGCGCGAGGTCGCGGCCGTGGTGGTCATCGGGGGCGGTTACATCGGCATGGAGATGGCCGAGGCATGTCGGCGGCTGGGGTTGACCACGACCTTGTTGGATCAAGCCCCCGAGGTTATGGGGACACTCGATGCCGACATGGGTTCGCTGGTGAACCAGGCTTTGCGCAACGCCGGTATCGAGGTCCGCACCTCGACCCAGGTTGAGGGCATCGGCGATGGACTCGTCCACACCACCGAAGGTGACATCGCTGCCGACCTGGTCATCCTCGGTCTGGGTGTCATGCCCAACGTGGCCATCGCAGCGGATGCCGGCATCGAGTTGGGCGCCCAGGGAGCCATCGCGGTCGATCGGCGTCAACAGACGAGCGCCGCCGGCGTCTGGGCTGCCGGGGATTGTGCCCAGTCGTATCATCTCGTGTCACAGCGCGATGTGTACGTCGCCCTGGGGACGGTCGCCAACAAGCAGGCATTCGTGGCGGGCACCAATATCGCCGGGAGCTATGCCACCTTCCCGGGAGTGGTGGGCACAGCGATCAGTCGTATCTGCGGCACGGAGGTGGCCCGCACGGGTCTCACCGAGATCGAGGCAGCACAGGCGGGTTTCGGCTTCCATGCGGTGACCGTGACCGGCCCCACCCGGGCGTCCTATTACCCGGGAGCCGAGTCGGTGGTGGTCAAGATGGTGGCCGAGCGTGGGGGCGGCCGAGTGCTCGGCGCCCAGATCGTGGGTGGACAGGGGGCAGGGAAGCGCATCGACACCGTCGCAACGGCGTTGCACGCCGGGATGACGGTCCGGGAGCTGACACAGCTCGACCTCGCCTATGCGCCATCTCTGTCGCCGCTGTGGGACCCGGTTCAGATGGCGGCGCGCAAGGCCATGGCCTCCCTCGATGAGGACGGGTGATGGTGTCGGCCCCCTCGTCATTTCGCGACCGGCGCCTTGCGATCATCGATGATCGCAACTTGCAGGGAAGGGCGCTGTGTCGAGCGCTTGCCGCCGCAACCGATGCCTGGTTGGTCGAGTTGTTCGACGCGGTGGTTCCGACCGGCGCAACCGGACTGGCACTGGTCGCCGTCGGCGGTTACGGAAGGGGAGAGCTCGCGCCGGGGAGCGACCTCGATGTCTGGCTCGTGCACGACAACCACGCCGGGGTCGGCGAGATCGCCGAACGATTGTGGTATCCGATCTGGGATTCGGGCACCAAGTTGGGTCATGCGGTACGGACCCCGAAACAGGCGCTCAAGCTCGCGGCAGATGATCTGGACACGGCCACGGCAGCCCTGTCCATGAGGGCGTTGGCCGGCGACGATCACCTGGTTGCCGATCTCTTCGAGCGGATGACGGCGCAGTGGCAGAAGCGTTCCAAACGTTGGCTCACCGAGATGGCCGAGCGGACCCGCGCCCGTCACGAGAGCTGCGACGAAGTTGCGTTCCTGCTCGAGCCGGACCTCAAGGAGAGCCGCGGCGGCCTGCGTGACATTCACACCATCCGCTGGATACAGGAAACGCATCCGGTCCTCCACGAGGGGGATGACTTCAGGCTCACGACTGCCGAGGAGACTTTTCTCGCGGTGCGTGTTGCGCTGCATCGAGCCCTGGACCGACCAGGCGATCGCCTCCTGCTGGAACGGCAGGATGATGTGGCCAAAGCGCTCGACCTCCCGAACGCCGACGCGCTGATGGCGCTGGTCGCCGCCTCGGCGCGCACCGTTGCCTGGATCAGCGACGAGAGCTGGGCCCGAGTCGAGTCGTTGCTGGCCGGCCCGGTGGGCTTGGTCTTTCGCCGCGACCGACCGATCGGTCCGGGCCTGGTGCTGCGCGACGGCGAGGTTCATCTCGAGGCAGGGGCCGACATCGCGGGCGATCCCTCACTGATCCTCCGTGCGGCCGTGGCGGCTGCTCGTCACCGGGCCCGATTCGATCGCCACTCCCTCGAGCAACTCGTCACGGCGCAACCCGTTCTGGAGGGGCGCTGGTCCGACGAGGCGCGCGCTGCCTTGGTCGAGCTCTTGAACACGGGGCATGACGCGATTCGGGTGATCGAGACACTCGACCAGCTCCGTCTCCTGGAGCGGATCCTGCCCGAGTGGGCCCCGGTGCGAAGCCGGCCTCAGCGCAACGCCTACCACCGGTTCACGGTCGATCGACACCTGTGCGAGACGGCGGCCAATGCGGCGGCACGGTCCAATGAGGTCAGCCGACCCGATCTCCTGTTGGTGGGGGCATGGCTGCACGACCTGGGGAAGGGATATCCAGGTGACCACACCGTGGTCGGTATGGAGCTGATGGGAACGGTGGCTGCGCGGATGGGGTTCGCTCCCGATGATGTGTCGGTTCTGGTCGACATGGTGCGCCTGCACCTCTTGTTGCCCGATGTCGCCACGCGTCGTGACCTCGCCGATCCAGCAGTGATCCGCTCGGTCGCCGAGAACGTCGGATCGTTGACCACCCTGGAGTTGCTGGGCGTGCTGACCGAGGCGGACTCGCTGGCAACAGGTCCTTCCGCCTGGGGGTCCTGGAAAGCGGAGCTCGTGCGCACCCTGGTCGCTCGCTCGGGACATGTCCTCCGCGGCGGCGAGGTCGGCGACGTCACCAGCGACGGCTTCCCGACCGAGGAGATTCGGGTGTTGATGGCCCGGGGCGACGAGGTGTTGGAGGGTCTGGGCACCACCTTGACCGTGGTGTGTCCCGACCGGCCCGGTCTGTTCAGTCGGGTCTCGGGCACGTTGTCGCTTCGTGGCCTCACCGTCCTGGCTGCCGACGCATACAGTGCAGAGGGCATGGCCAGCTCGCAGTTCAAGGTTGAGCCGGGCAGCGACCCCATCGACTGGGAGGGGGTGTGCGACGACCTGCGACGCGTGCTTGCCGGGCGCATGGCACTCGAGGCGCGACTTGCCGAGCGGGCCCGCACGTATCGCTCCCGTTCATCGGTGTTCTCGTTGACCGCTCCGGCATCGGTGCGGGTCGACAACCAGGCTTCGGATGACGCCACCGTGGTGGAGGTGCACGCGCCGAATCGCCTGGGCGTCCTGTACCGCATCACGAGGGCCTTGGCCGACCTCGACCTCGACATCCGACTCGCCAAGGTGGCGACCCTCGGCCATGAGGTCGTCGACACCTTCTACGTGTGCACCAGGGCGGGTGCCAAGGTGGAGGACCGCGACCACATTCGAGAGCTCGAGCGGGCGATTCTCCACCAGGTCTCGTTCACCTAGCCCGGAACATCGGGCCCCTTCATGTGGCCACTCGGCGGAGGTAGCCTCGTGGCATGTCCGACTTGCCGGTGACATCTCGCGAGCTGATGCGTTGGAGCGAAGCCCTTGCCGGTGTTGCCCGCACGGGGCTCGGCTTCACCCAGAGCCTTTACGAGCAGGAACGTTTCGAGGAGATCCTGAAGATCGCCGCGGACATGAGAGTCGCAGCCGATGGCCGCTTCGCTGCCGACGAGCTCGTGTCGGAGTGGATGAAACACCTCGGACTGGGCGTGGCCGGCTACGTGACACCCAAAGTGGCCGTGGGTGCGGTTGTGGGGAACGAGGCCGGTGAGATCCTGCTGGTGAAACGCGCCGATTCGGGCATCTGGCTGTACCCGACGGGTTGGGCCGATGTCGGGTACTCGGCGTCCGAGGTGGTCATCAAGGAGGTCAAGGAGGAGACCGGGATCGACTGCCGGCCGGAAAGGCTCATCGCCGTTCCCGACGGACCACGCCTTGGTTTCACGACCATCCCTCTGTACTCACTGGTCTTTCACTGCCGATTCACCGGTGGCGAGCCGACAGCTCATCCTCTGGAATGTGCCGAGGTCGGATGGTTTGCCGAGGACGCACTGCCTGAGCCGTTGGCCGGGCTCCACATCTGGGGACCCACCGCTTTTGCTGCGATTCGGGGTGAGCTTCGAGATGTGCACTTCGATGCCCCACGTGTCGCCACCTGGCGGGAGTCCTGATTGTGCTCGGCGGCAGGCCCGATCCCGGCCGACGGTGGGTGCGCGGTTTGTTGCAGCGAAGGCGGATGAAGCACTCGAGGTCCACGGTTCAGGTCATGCAAAGCCGACCACCGTGGGTCGTCAATAGATCGAGGTGGTCCTGAGCTTGGCGGTTCGCGACGACCGTAGGCTGAACCAGCCTGACCGTTCGTCACCGTAACGTTGCCCGAAGGAGAAGAATCCGAGGCGGGCGTTGACGGTCGTGGTGACCGGAATGGCCAGATCCACCGATGACTTCAAGGTCACCACGCCGTCGGCGATCGAGGCACTGACCAGGCCGGCGGCAACGGCCGAGTTCCATGTCGCGCGACGAGCCAGCTCCTTGCCCACCTCGGTCATGGTGGGTTGGACCAGAGGCACCTTGAAAGAGGCCCGGTATCGTGCGACGACATCGTCGAGCACGCTGAACAGGATCCGGTCCTCGGCGAGATTTGCCTGGTGGGCGTAGTGGGGCCGAGGGTCGTTCGTCAGGATGTGACGCATCATGATGGAGGACTCCTGGCCGAGGTACTGCTCCCAGGTCGCCGGCGCCGTGAGACAGGTCGTGGTCGCTGACGAGGCGCAATTCTCGAAGTACAGGTAGTTGTACTCATCGAGTTGCTCGGCCTTGGTGGCCGTGTTGTAGTACACGTTCATCGGGTGCCTCGGGATGGTGAGCGCCGAGCCGAGCGGTGTCTGATTCGGGGTCCTCGAGGCATCGGAGGCCACCAGGTGGATGCCTGTTCGACGCAGGGCGCCGGGCATGGCTTCATTGGCCAGACCGGAATGCTCACCGGTCACCAACTCGTTCGGATCG
>JACOTK010000282.1 GCA_016178435.1 Actinomycetota bacterium | reverse complement strand
GCGCAAGATCGGCAAGGACGACCCGGCCGTCGTGATGGGTCATCCGGCCGAGTCCCTGGGCGAGCGCTGCGCCAAGGGTCGACACCCCGGTGCCGCCCGCTCCACACACGGCGACGACCGAACCCGGTGTGAGCGATCGGGTGAGGTCGAGGTCGACCTCGGTCGTTGTCCGGAGCACGGACTCGACCACTCCGACCATCTCGGCATGGGTGACCAGCGCGTCCAGCAGCGCCTCACGTTCGAGCGTGGTCGACAGCACCGCCGTTGCGCCGAGGTCGATCCATTCCCTCCGCCGACGTCCGTCGTCGACGATGAGGACCACGCAACCGACGTCCCGTGCGGCTTCGAGCAGCTCGCGGTCGACGACGGGCAGGCTGCCGTCAAGGAGAACGGCCGAAAAGGCGCGGTTTCCCGCAAGGCGGGCTCGCAACTCCTCGACCGACACGCACTTGAGGAACTCCGCAGGGATGGCGGCTGAGGTGGTCCAGTGGCTGACCGAGCGGAACCACGACGCGCGCGGCCGGGCAAGACCCAGCAGGACGTAACGATGACCGGCGCTCACCTGTCCTCACCCGTTGCCCGTCGAGGAGCTGAGCGTGTCGTCGTCGCTCCAGCCCAGACCGGTGACACGGGCGACGGTCACGGTTCCCGCGGCCGCCGCCTCGGCAAGGGGCTCGAGCTCCTCGGGAGCAACGGCGAGGACGAGGGTCATCTCCCCGCTGCTCCCGACGGCTCGATCGCCTGCGTCGACACGCACCACCTGGGCGCCCGAGCTGATCGTGGTCACCTGGGGAGCGCCGGCGGCGGTGGAGGTGAGCAGGACATCAACGCGCTCACCCGGCAGGAGTCGTCCTCCGAGGGCGTTGGCCGGATGTACGGGAATCGAGATCTGGGCAAGCTGTGGACTGCCGTCAGGCTTCACCACGCCGCTGCGCCAGATGAGCTGACCGGAGAGGACCGGCGCCAGTGCCGTGGTGCCGACCAGTGCATCGGGAGACGAAATGGCGAGCCTGCGGAGCTCGTCGGGCAGGTCCAGGGGCACCACGGAAAGGTCGGAGCGGCTGAGGTGCTCGCCGGCGGCGATGTCGCGATTCGCGGTCACGTACGAACGTTCCCGCGCCCCCGAGGCTCCCTGATAGGCCGAGAAGATGCCCACTGCCCCCGCTGCGACGAGAAAGCCCCCGACGACCGCTCGTCCGCTCGGAAGCCCACGCCGACGGTGGACCCGGCGAGCCTCAGGTGGGGACACCGCCGGGGATGGTGGGGTGGAATGACGTGAGTGTGAAAGCACGGAAACCATTGGAGAGTGTGCATCCTTCGTGAGGGACTACCACGTAGTGTGGTAGAAAGTCCGTCGAGTGGCCAAATTGAGAAGTCATGAAACATCATGAACGCCCGGCAATAGCGTTAAGCTGTTCCGGTGAGCACCACTGAGCAGAACGACGAGATTGTCTGGATGACCACCCAGGAGGCCGCCCGCCGGATGGGCGTGACACCTCGGACGCTGTATCGCTTCATCGACGAGGGCGGTATTCCTGCCTACAAGATGGGCCGGGTTTTCCGGGTTCAGAAGGCCGATGTCGACGCCTACATCGCCAACGCGCTCATCGAGCCCGGATCCCTTGGTCATCTGCTCGCCGAGCGAAAGAGTGCCTCGGCGAGCACAGCCGACGACACGTAGCACGCGCTCGAACCGTCGCCATCGGCCTGCATCGTCACCACGTCGACGCCCACCGCGCAGAGGTGGCCACTGATCTGTTCGCCTGAGGTGACGGTGAGCGTCACCCATGGCCGGTCCTCGGCTGCGGCATCGAGGAATTCGCGGAACAACAGGTCGAGGGTTCCCTCTCTTCCACCCGAGGCGGGGCCGTGGCGCCCGTCCGCTTGGGGCCTGACCGTCGTCACCTCGCCGAGCGCGCAGTAGATGTGGGCGCCGGCCCGGGTCGACAGGGCGACGAAGTCACGACCGACCGTGCGGATGACGCCTGAGTGCGTGTTGCCTGCCCTCGTCCTGATCGTGACCATCGAGTGCTGCTCCGCGAGGTCGAGCAATGTTCCCTCGAGCGTTGCCTCTGACTGAGCCTGTTGGCGGAGCCATTGCGAGCGTGTCCGGCGCCGATGAACCGCGTTGGTTCGCTCCTCGTCGAGAAACGACAACAACGGGTCAAAGGCCATGAAGGGGAATGTTCCACGCGCACGACCTCCCCTCCTCCCTCATCCCATTAGAGAGCTTTCCATGCATCCGATTGTATTTCAGATGATCTTCGTGCAAGATGGCCGGCATGTCAGTCACGACCCACGTCGCGACCGTGGAACAACGGGCGGTCTTCATCAAGCGGGCCTCTCCCGGCGCATCGGCAGCTCGCTTGGCACACGAGGCCGAGATGTTGGCCCACGCTGCGGGTCATGGCGTGGTGGAGATGGTCGAGTTCCTTTCGGATGCCGATGGGGCTGCTTTGGTCACCTGTTTCGTGGGCGGTGGGACGCTGGCCGAGTTGGCATGTCGTGGCCGAGTCGACCCGGAGGTCGTGGCAAACGTGGCAGCGACGCTTTGTGAGACCCTGGCATCAGCGCATGACCGAGGGCTGGTCCATGGTCGCGTGAGCGCGGAACATGTGCTTGCTCCAGCATCGGTCTCGCCCGTCCTGTGCGGATGGGCCGAGGCGGCGGTGATCGGCGGTTCGATATCGCACGTGCCTTCGCGCGCGACTTCGTACGGTAAGGCCGAGCGGGACGACCTCGTCGGTGTGGCAAGGCTGGTGATCGAGATGCTCGGTGAGTCGACCGGAGTCCTGGCTCGTCAACTGCGCGCGGTGGCTCGGCGGGTGCCGCCCGAGACAGCTTCGGGCCGGGGCGCAGGTACGCATCTCTCGATGGCCACGATGGCAGGAGCGTTTCGTGCCCTGGTCCCGGCCGAAGCGGCGTCCCAGGGCGCCGGCACCATACCGGCCACGGTACTTCTGGGCCGAGCGATCCATGGCAAACCTGATGTGGGGGGCCGCCGGTCCCGAAGCGCCGTCTGCGGTTGGCGCCGGTTCGATCGGGGGTCGATCAGGGGTACTCCGTTGGGCCTGGCGGGCGTCGCGGTGTTGCTCGTCGCGCTGGTGGTCGGGGTGTTCCACGAGTTGGCCACATCGGAGGATCCTGCTTCCCTCTCGTCGGGGACGCCCGTGGGCGCCGACGAGTGCGGTTCCGAGATGCCGTCGACCCGCCTCCTCGCCGACGTGGACGGCGACGGTTGTGTCGAGCCGATCAGGTTGGAGGGAGGCATTGCAAGGGCCGGCGGTGTGTCATGGCGTATCGGCGCAGAGGGCGATCTTGTCGTGATCGGCGACTGGAACGGCGACGGCACGGCAACCCCGGGCCTCGTACGATCCACCACGGGAGAGGTCTGGATCTTTCAGGGGTGGGCCCGACATGGTGAGCAACTGGTGGCGCGGCGCGTTGCGACGCAGCCGATTGCCCGGGCGCGAACGGCGGCGGTCATCGAGCGTGAGGGGGGTGACCACGACGCCATCGAGGTGACCGATGCCGAGGGAGCGCACCACGTGATCTTCCCATGACGGTGGGCCGACACCACGAAGGCGACGGACGGCCGCCGGCGCAGGGTGACAGGTTGAGTGGAGGCGATCACGGCCAGGAGGGGACGGGCGTCCTGGGAGCGCCCCGCTCCGAGGTGAAGGCCTGAAGGCTCAGGCCTTCACGGAGGTGCTGCAGAGATTCTCTGCCCAGATCACCGACTGCACGTAGCTTCGTGCCGTCAGCTCGGCGGGGATGGCCAGATCGTCCGCCTTCTCGGGCTCACCATGCTCATAGGCGACGACCGCGTCCAGCAGCGTGCCCAACTCCCCACTGCGATGGACAAGGGCGGCCCGCACCTCCGGAGTGAGGGGGAGCTGCTCGACGAGGGTGGCCATGGGTGCGTCCAGGAGCGCATCGAGCACCGACAGCATGCCCACGGTGAACGCCGCCCGGCGATCGAGGTCGAGTTGGTCGGCGAGTTGCTCTGCCATCTTGCCTCGGATGAGCGCCACCGTGGTCAGCTCATGGGGCTTGTTGTCGATGGTCGTGAACGCGATCAACACGGCGAGGTTGTTGACCGCGTTGAGGCCGAGCAGGACCAGCGCCTCTCGAATGTCCTGCACCTGCCTCGGCAGCGAGAAGAAGCCCGAGTTGGCGAGACGGAGCGTGCGATACGTGAGGCCCACGTCCTGACTGATGATCTCGCCGAGATGTTCGATGTCGCTCGAAGGTGAGCTCAGCTCCACCAGTAGTTGGAGGACGGCAAGGCGATTGCTGGTGATGCGATGCGACGAGAGGACCTGAGGCCTGGTGAAGAAGTAGCCCTGGAAGAGGTCGAAGCCCAGCGCGTGGCAGATTGCGTAGTCCTCGGGCGTTTCGACTTTTTCGGCCAGCAGGAGCGCTCCTCTCGCCTTGAGGCGATCGACGAGGCCACTCAGCTCCTTCGGCGGGCACAGGGGCAGGTCGACCTTGACGATCGCCGACTGCTCGACGAGTCCGTTGTGCAGGCTGTTCAACGAGAAGTCGTCGAGGGCGAAGCGGTAACCCTCCCGGTGGATGTCGATGAGCTTGTTCAACAGGAGGTCGTCGACCTGTTCGTTCTCGAGAAGCTCGAGAACGACTCGATGGGGCGGAAGTGCTCGGTACAGGCCGTCGAGGAGGAACGAACGGGTGACGTTGATGAAGGCGAGCCCGCCACTCGTCAACTGGTCGATGCCCATCTCCACCAGTGCGTGCGAGGCAACCTGGCGGGTGGCGTCGTCAGCGTCCTCGAAGTTGGCGGCATTCGACATACTGTCGCGATAGAGCAGCTCGTAGCCGATGACGTTGCGGACTCGATCGAAGATGGGTTGTCGCCCGAGAAAGATTCGTTCGCTCACAGTGCTGGATCTATCGTCACGACGCGGAGCCGGCCTTAACACT
>JACOTK010000281.1 GCA_016178435.1 Actinomycetota bacterium | reverse complement strand
CGGATTCCCTGGCCGTCGATGGAGCGGACGGACCGACCCGGGTCATCGGTGAGTCGTTCGCGCTCGATGCGGGGGCAGCGAGAAAGACGACGATCACGTTCCATCTCCCGAAGGGAGCCAGGGTGCTGCGCATCGAGCCCGCTGCCCGTGTGCCGGCCATGAAGTGGAAGGTCGGGAAGGAGGCATTCGACAGCGAATCGCCACGTTGGGTAGGATGGTGATGCCTCGCTGCGGTGGCACGTCTCGTCGAAAAGATTTAACATCCAGCAGGAGGTATCAAGACCCAACGTGAACTATTCTTCTGCTTACAAGGATTTGTAACTACGCATCGCGTCTGCGGTGAGAACTGAGGAGCCGAACATGCGAAACAAGATGCTCATGGGGACCATTGTTGTCGGTGGCTTGCTCGCCCTGGGCGCTGCAGGTGCGGGTGCGGAGCCCGTCGCCCCTTACGGGACCACCCCTCCGACCGTTGCGCCCACGACCGTTGCGCCCACGACCGTTGCGCCCACGACCACGGTGAAGCTCGTCGGCGCCATCAGCCCGGCCGTCGCCGGTGTCGAGATTGCGGCTGATCCTGGTCTGGCGGGCTCTCGTCTGCCGGTGACCGGTGGCGACATCAGCGCCCTTGGCGTTCTCGGTCTCGCCGGCCT
Source organism: Actinomycetota bacterium (assembly GCA_016178435.1). Classification (GTDB taxonomy): domain Bacteria; phylum Actinomycetota; class Acidimicrobiia; order Acidimicrobiales; family CADCSY01; genus JACOTK01. Next base: position 4,141 of record JACOTK010000281.1, on the reverse strand, counting down.
CGGCCTGATCGGTGTTCGCGCCGGTCGTCGTCGTACCGCACAGAACTAGACACCGAACAGGCTGGACACAACAGCAGGGGCTGCAAGAACCCTGCTGTTCCGCTCCTCTCGATCGCATGCGAACTGGGCCCTTCGGGGCTCAGTTCTCGTTTTTGGCCTCGGTCGAAGCGGTGCGCCGCAGCAGTGCCATCCAGCCGAGGATCGCAATTGCCGTGAACGAGAACCACTGCAGCGCGTAGGACAAGTGGTTCCCCTCATCCTGGGCGGGCGGCGGGAGTACGGTCGGCATGTCGAGCGATGGGGACGGCTCGGTGTTCTCGGCCTGAACGATGATGGGGTAGAGATCCCCCCGATACTGACGTCGCACGCGCTCGATGTCCGAACGGGCAATCTCACGAAGCACGCCGGCGGCCGGGTCGGTCGGTCCGATGCTTCCGCGGCGCTGGGTGGCCAGCACCAGACCCGTGACGGTGACGGAGCCCGCCGGTGCTGTTCGTTTGATGTCGGGACCGGGAACCCATCCCCGGTTGATCAGCACGGCCAGATCACCATGCTCGATCAGCGGGGTCAGAACGTGGTAGCCGGCCTGGCCGTTGAGCGACCGTGACCTGACGAGCACTTCTGCCGCGGGGTCGTAGTGGCCGGTGACCCTTACCCTGCGGTTGACGATCGTCTCGATCTTGGGGTCGTCGACGGCGACGGTCGGTCCGATAAGGGGGGCAAGCGGGGTGGTGGGCTGGTGCATCCGTTGCTCGATCATGCTGTTGCGGGTCCGCTTCTCATCGAGGCGGCGAAGTTGCCAAAAGCCCAGGTTCACAAAGGCCACGGCAGTGGCAATGATGATGAGGTGACCGATGAGCCACTTCGGGCGAAGCACAAAGCGGTAGGACCCGAGACGGCCTGCCATGGGCACGCTACCGGTCACGCCACGCCACATAGGGGGCGATCTCGCAGAGGGCAGCTCGCGCTCCCTCCTCGATGGGGACGTCCTGAAGCGCGCTGAGGGCTTGATCCACGAGGGACGAGATCAACTTCTCGATGCTTTCGAGCGCTCCGGTGCTCACCAGGATCTCCTGCATGGCCTCGATCTCGCCGGCGGCGAGATCAGGTGCGCCCACCCGATCGAGGACGGCAGCCGCATTCCCAAGCGCCTGCTCGCGGGCAAGGGCCAACAGAAGTGTCGGTTTCCCTTCCAGCAGATCATCACCAACCGGCTTTCCGGTGGAGTCCCTGTTCCCGAATGCCCCGAGAACGTCGTCTCGCAGCTGAAACGCCTCACCGAGCGGCAGACCGTAGGCCGAAAAGGGCGCCGACAGGTCGTCGAGGCGGTTCCGGAGCGCTGCGCCGATGTGGAGAGGCCGCTCGATGGTGTACTTGGCCGACTTGTACCTGGCGATGCGTTTGGTGCTCGCGACCGTCGCCTGGGCCTGGGCGGTGCCCACCATGTCGAGGTACTGGCCGACATTGATCTCGATGCGCATCTCGTCATAGAGCGACCGAGCCTCGGGGGAGATGCCGCCCAGCAGGGTGTCGGCGTAGACGAATGCCAGGTCGCCGATGAGGATGGCCACTCCTTCGCCGAAGCGACGAGCCTCACCTCGCCACGCCATCTCTGCGTGCCTGCGGGCGTACTGCTGGTGGACGGTTCGCAGACCACGCCGATAGTCGGACCCGTCCATCACATCGTCGTGGATCAGCGCGAAGGCGTGCAGCAGCTCGAACGCAGCACCGACATCGGTGACCAATGGATCGGTCGGGTCTCCTCCGGCGCCGACGAAGGCCCAGTGACAAAAGGCCGGGCGCAGCCGCTTGCCGCCCGACAGGGTGAGCTCGGCGAGACAGGCCAGGGGCTTCCCGAGCTCGGGGTCGACCGCCGACCACCGTTCGATCTCCAGGTCGAACAGCTCCCTGAGGCGTTCCTCCACGCCGCGACCGATCGTGGCAAGCCATTCCGGCGGGGAGGACGCGTGGCTGGGTGGGGGGTCGTTGTGCTCGGCCACGGCCCCACCCTATGAGGGTGGAGGCCAACCACTGCAAGCGCGCTTCGGCGGCCCAGGGTCTAATTTGTCGCCATGGCGGTCGAAGCGGTGCTTTTTGACTGGGGTGGCACGCTCTCGGAGTTCGTGTCCCTCGAGATGATCGATGTGTGGACCCTGGCCGCCCATCATCTCGCACCCACCCCCGACCGTGAGGCGGAGGTGACGGCTCGCCTGGTTGCGGTCGAGGAGCGGTTCTGGGAGCGGACGACGGGGTCGTGTGCATCCGGCACGCTTGCGGACCTGATCGCGGAAGCCTCCGACGAGTTGGGCCTCGACGTCGCCGAGGCCGTGCTCGAGGAAGCGGCACTCGGGCATCTCGACGCGTGGACACCCCACATCCGTCATCGGGACGATGCCGTTGCGACCCTGCGCACGCTGGCGGAGCGGGGTCTTCGCATCGCTCTGTTGTCCAACACCCACTGGCCTCGTGCCTTCCACGAGCACTTCCTCGAGCGTGACGGTTTGGCGCCGTTCATCGAGGCCCGCCTGTACTCGAGCGAGATGACCCACCTGAAGCCCCACCCGTCGGTCTTCGAGGTGACGTTGGACGCGGTCGGGGTTCGTGACCCCGCCCGGGCGGTGTTCGTGGGCGATCGCCTCTACGACGACGTCTGGGGCGCTCAGCAGGTGGGCATGCGGGGTGTCCACGTGGCGAACGACCACGCGCCTGCGTGGGAGGTCGAGCCGGACGCGGTCATCACCCGCCTGGCCGAGTTGCCCGCGGTCATCGACGGATGGGCCTGAGGGGCGCCATCAGGCCAACGCAGCCTCCCGGCCGGGCACGGCACCCTGATCGGGACCGGGGACGTCAGCTCGCCGGGAAGGTCACGTCGCCCACCCCTCCCTCGGTCGGCGCGTCGATCGGTGATCCCTCGGGTGTCCGGTCCGGTGATGCGATCGCACGATCCTCACCGATGAGCGTGTGATAGTGACTCGCATAGAGCTTCCCGGCTGCCAGCAGCGCCTCGTGGGAACCGCGCTCGACGACCCTGCCGTGCTCGATCACGACGATCTCGTCTGCCGCCTGGATCGTGGAGAGGCGATGGGCGATCACGATCGAGGTCCGTCCCGACAACGCCACGCTCAGCGCCTGTTGGACGAGAGCCTCGTTCTCGGCATCGAGATGGCTGGTGGCCTCGTCGAGCACGACGATGGCCGGGTTCTTCAACAGCATGCGTGCGATGGAGAGTCGTTGCTTCTCCCCGCCGGAGAGGCGGTAGCCCCGCTCGCCCACGACCGTGTCGTAGCCATCGGGCAGACCGGCGATCACCTCGTGGATCTGGGCCGAGCGACAGGCCTGTTCCAGCTCGGCGTCGGTTGCGTCCGGCCCCGCGTAACGCAGGTTCGCCGCCACCGTGTCATGGAAGAGGTGGGGATCCTGGTTCACCACGCCGATGGCCTGGCGCAGGCTCGCCTGGGTCAGGCCACGAACGTCGTGACCGTCCACCCGCAGCGTTCCCTTGGTCACGTCGTAGAGGCGGGGCACCAATGATGCCAGCGTGGATTTGCCGGCGCCCGACGGGCCGACCAGCGCGACGAGTTGGCCTGGTCGGATGTGCAACGAGATGCCTTCGAGCACGTAGGGCCCAACCCGATCATCGAGGACGGCCGCCTGGCCCTCGAACTCCAGGGAGGCCAGCGATACCTCGGTGGCGGAGGGATACCGGAACCACACGTCCTCGAGCTCGACGTCGCCCTTGGGGCCCACCAGATCGATCGCGTCCGGGGCATCGTCGATGAGCCGAGGAGCGTCGAGCACCTCGAAGACCCGCTCGAACGAGACGAGGGCGGTCATGACGTCGATGCGCGCGTTGGTGAGGCTGGTGATCGGCTGATAGATGCGGGTGACCAGGGCCGCCATGGCGACCAGGGTGCCGGGCTCGATCGTCCCGTCGATCACGAGGTGTCCACCCCACCAGTAGATGACCGCCGTGCCGACACCGCCAACGAGGCTCAGGGACGAGAAGAAGGCCCGTCCGTAGATGGCGTTCTTGACGCCGATGTCGCGTACCCGTGCGGCTCGACTCGTGAAACCGACCAGCTCGTCGTCGTGCCGACCGAAGAGCTTGACCAACATCGCGCCCGAGACGTTGAAGCGTTCG
>JACOTK010000280.1 GCA_016178435.1 Actinomycetota bacterium | reverse complement strand
TGGACGGTGGCTCGGGGAGCCACGGAGTGCCAACGCTCGCCGTCATCGTTGCGTGCCACCAGATGGAGATCGAGATCGCTGCCGGGGGGGAGCACGTCGAGCGCCTTGACCAGCTCGAGCACGTAGATTCCGGCACCCGCGGGTTCATCGGGGATGGCGGAGACGTCGAGGGCTACGCGCATCCACGAACGCTACCGGTTGGCGAGCGCACTTCGATAAGCGGCGACGTGGGACCGGGCACTGGCGTGCCACGTGAAGTTGGCTGCACGGCTGAATCCGCGCTTGACGAGGACCCCACGGCGCACGGGGTCGGTCAGACGCCCGATGGCGCTCCCGAGCGCCTCGAGATCGCCGAGCGGGATCACCTCACCGGCATCGCCGACGATCTCGGGCAGGCAGGCGGCGTCGGAGGAGATGACGGGGCATCCGCGAGCCATGGCCTCGAGCAGGGGCAAGCCGAAACCCTCATCCCTCGAGGGAAGGACCAGGCCGAGGGCGTGACGGTACAGGTGGTCGAGCGTCGCGTCCTCGACGCTGCCCAGCCAATGCACATGGGGAGCGCCGAGGTTGGGAAGCCCACCCCAGCCCGCCGGGCCGGCGAGCACGAGATGGAGCTCGGGGTGCTCCCGTCGTGCCTCGTCGAGCGCGGCGAGGAGATCGCCGACACCCTTGCGAGGCTCGATGGTGCCGACGAAGAGGATGAACGATGGCGGCAGATCGATCATTCCCGACGGGCGGCTGTCGAGGTGCGGGCTCGGGGGAATGAGATCGACGCCGTGGTGGGCGACATGAATGCGTGTCGCCTCGACCCCACAGGCCTCCAGGCGATGTGCCACCCATGCGGACGGCACGACAAAGGCTGCCGCCTCGTCACGGGCGATCTCCAGGCCCCGTCGGTGGAAGGACACGCCCCGAGGGGTCAGGCAATCAGGGTGATCGAGGAACACCAGATCGTGGACCGTCACCACGAGCGGGCGACGACCCGGGGGCGGCACGGCGAGACTTGTGGCATGGACGACCTCGACCTCGGGCCCGAGGGGCAGTGACGGACAGCGGAAGCGGTGCCAAACCTCGTAGCGCCATCGTCCACGGGGAAAGCCGAGGTCGACCCAACCGGGCGTCGACACAGGCGCCGGTCCCGCGGCGAAGGGAACGGGAGAGACCTCCACGTCGGGAAGGGCCCGCAGGAGACTCCTCACATATCGTCCGATCCCCCCGGGGAACGGCTGGAGCAGTTGGCCCGCATGCACCGCCACCTGCATGGTCATCCGGCCAGGGATCGGTAGACGGCTGTCAGGCCTGCTGCGCAGGCTTCCCAGCGGTACTCGGCGCATCGTCTCGTTCCCCGTTCGATCAACGACCCACGGAGCTCATCGTCGTCGAGCAGTCGTCGGAGGCTGTCGCTCAGGTCGTCGACCGACCCGGGGGCGACAAAGAGCGCTGCGTCGCCGAGCACCTCGGGCAACGCGCCGGCAGATGTTGTCGCCACGGGAACGCCAACCGACATGGCCTCGATCGGAGGGAAGCCGAACCCTTCGTAACGTGACGGGTACGCGAAGATCGTCGCGCCGGCAAGCAGCGCAGCTCGGTCGGAGTCGCAAACCCAGCCGAGTCGACGAATGCGCGAACGGTGGGGGGATGAGGAGATCAGCGCGGTGAGGGCTTCCGCACCCCAACCATCGGGACCCGCGATGGCGAGGTGAACGTCGGGATCGGCGTCTGCGATCTGATGGAACGCCTTGACGAGGGTGACGAGGTCCTTGCGTGGCTCGACCGTTCCGAGCGCGAGCACGTAGCGCTTTGCGCCGACCATCGTCCGTCCACGGTGGGGGTCTCCACCGAGGACATCCGGGAGCCCATGATGCACCACATGAACCTGATCCGGGTCCGCTCCGAGAAGCTCGACGACCTCGTCGGCGACGAACTGTGAGACAGCATGGACGTGTGCTCCCCGCTGCAGGGCACGGCGCACCAGTGCTGGGTATTCGAGTGTGTCGGGGGTGCACATCTCGGGGAACCGCATGCAGGTCAGGTCGTGGATCGTCACGAGGGAGGCGGCGCGGCGAGTCGGGGGAACGACGAAGTTGGTGCCGTGCACGACGTCGATGGCGCCGGTCCAGGGTTCGATGGGCGGGATGTCGAATCGAGTCCAAAGTCTCCGCAACGGACGTGCGGCCATCGGCCAACGGGGGGTCCGGACCCCACGGGGAAGCAGCGGCCCCAGGTGGCGTGCTCCTCGTAGGGTCAGGCCGTAGGCGTGGAGCTCGAGGTCATCTCGAGCCGCAAGCGCGCCCAGCGCCCCCGCGGTGAACGTTCCAATGCCGGTCGGCGTTCCGAGCAGGGGGGTGGCGTCGATAGGGTCAGGCCGTAGGCGTGGAGCTCGAGGTCATCTCGAGCCGCAAGCGCGCCCAGCGCCCCCGCGGTGAACGTTCCAATGCCGGTCGGCGTTCCGAGCAGGGGGGTGGCGTCGAATCCGACGCGCAGCGTTCGGGGCACCGGCTGAGACTAGTGGTCTGTCGCCGAGACCCGGCGTATCAGTTGGGTGCGGCTCCCGTAGAGGACCTCAGGTAGCGGCCGGGATGACGTCGTCGGCGTGCAGCCCTCAGCGGGCGCCGGTCAGGTCAAATCGGTCCTTGACGAGGTGCCGGCAGGCGCCTTGGATCACCCCGGAGACAATGGGCCGGCCTTGGCTGAGCGACGACATCATGCGCGACATCTACGGAACCGCTCTGAAGCGAATCGAGAAGATGCGTCTCGAAGCAGCCGAGATTCGTCGCGAACAGCGCTCTGGGCAGGCCTGGTCCAGTGGTTGGGTTGGCAGTGCGGTCTCGATGCGCGCGCCGCTCGTGAACGTGTGCGCGTCGCTCGCGCTCTGGAGACGCTTCCGGTTCTGACCGGCAGGTTCGGATCGGGACAGCTGAGCTATTCGTAGGCGAGGGCCCTGACGCGCATCGCCACACCGGCGAACGAGGCGGACCTGGTCATGATCGCCGAGCACGCCACGGCCCTGGAGCTCGAACGTGTCGTGCGCAGCTATCGAGGGGTGCTCGACCACGAGGAGGAACGCGAAGCGGCCAACGAGCGTCATGCGCAACGCTTCTTTCGCCTCGATCCGTGCGAGGACGGATCGTTTGCCATCAGCGGACGTCTCCCCGCCGAGAGCGCCGCACTCGTGATGGCCGCGCTCGAAGCAGCACAAAAGGCCTCGGCCGCAGTCGTGGGGCGAGCGCGGTGTGCAAGCCGTAGGCCCATGGCCGCCCGCACCGGCAGTTGGGCTTCTCGCAGCGCCGTCGGTGCGTGACCAGGGAGGATGCCTCACCGAGCCGTCCCTCCAAAGGAGCCGCACCCGTATCATTTCGGCGACAGACCACTAGGAAGAACGAAGGCGTCGGATCCGTCCGAGGACCCGACGGGCGAGGAGCAGTGGTCCACCCTGTCGGAGGTACGACGTCACGGGGCGCACGTCCTGGCGCCATCCCACGGGGGGAAAGACGGTTCCCTCCATGGGGCTGCGCACGCTGAGGGCAACATCGGGATCGAGGAGGTCGGGGGCCCTGTGGGGTTCACGACAGAACTCGATCAACGGTCGCAGGGTCACCGACCATCGAAGTTGATCCGTGACCCCCGACAT
>JACOTK010000170.1 GCA_016178435.1 Actinomycetota bacterium | reverse complement strand
GCGGAGACGCTCGGGTTGGGAGAGCAGCAGGTTTGCCCGCTTGTAGGTGGCGAAGCGACGTGCGAAGCAGATCGTCAGCGTGTGAGGGTCGAGCGCCTCCTCGCTCCAACGGGCATCCGAGAGGCTTGCGCCCCGCGCGGCGAGGGAGGTGCGAAGATGGGAGCGGGCAAAGGTCACGAGGCGCTCCCGGCCCTGCTCGCGCACGCGCCACAGCTCGTGGTTCGGGACATCGCCGAGGTTGGCCCACTCGCCGTAGTTGTCGTGGCTCCACCCGGGAGCCAGCGTCCGGTTGAGAAGGTCGCTCATCTCGGGAAACACCCAGGTCGCGGTGTGGACGCCGTTGGTGATCGAGCCGATGGGCACCTCCTCCTCCGGCACCGAAGGCCACAGGGAGGAGAACATCGATCGACTCACCTCGCCGTGCAGTCTGGAGACACCGTTGGAGCGACAGGCGAGGTGCAGGCCCATGTAGGCCATGTTGAACGTCTCCTCGCCCTCCGGATCGGGCTCATGGTTGCCGGGCCGTCGACCGAGGGCCCACAACTCGGCGAAGCCGATGCCGCAGGATGCTGCGTATTCGGTGAAGTAGCGCTCGATCAGCGGACGGGGGAACCGGTCGATGCCCGCGGGAACGGGCGTGTGGGTGGTGAAGATGCTCGCGGCCCTGACCGCTTCGAGCGCCTCGGCAAAGCTCAGGCCATGGTCGTGGATCAAGCGGCGGATGCGTTCCAACCCGAGGAACCCTGCGTGGCCTTCGTTGGTGTGGAAGATCTGTGGGTTCTCGCCGACGGACTCCAGCGCACGGATGCCGCCGATGCCGAGCAGGATCTCCTGGCGCAGGCGGTGCTCCGTGTCGCCGCCGTAGAGGCGGTCGGTGACCACTCGTTGGTCGGGGTGATTCTCGTCGACGTCGCTGTCCAACAGGTACAGGCGGATTCGTCCGACATCGGCGCGCCACAGTCGTGCGAACAGGGGGGTTCCTGCGAGGTTGACCTCGATGCGCACGTCGGGGACGGGCCGTATCGCCATGGCGAACGGGTCGAGGGCCGGGTAGCGCTCCTGCTGCCAGCCGTCGGCGTTGAGGGACTGTCGGAAGTAGCCGTGGCGATAGAAGAGCCCGACGCCCACCAGGGGAACGCCGAGATCGCATGCCGCCTTCAGGTGATCGCCGGCCAGCACGCCCAGGCCCCCGGAGTACTGGGGCAACGCCTCGGCGATGCCGAACTCGGGCGAGAAGTAGGCCACCTGGCGAAGCGGACTCGGCCCGCGGGTCTGGAACCAACGATCCTGCTCGAGCGAGTGCTGCAGCGCATGGCTCGCCTCGCTGAGCCGTGCGATGAAGTCGGTGTTCGCCTCGAGCTCGACCAGTCGCTCGTAGCGCACCGAGCCCAGGATGCCGATCGGGTCGTGGTGGCCTTCCTCCCAGACGTCGGGGTCGATGTGTCGAAACAGATCGCGGGTGGGTTTGTCCCATGACCAGCGAAGATTCATCGCCAGATCGTCGAGCGGGGCCAGGGCCTGAGGCAATCGGGGTCGGACGGAGAAACTGCGCGTCGCCTTCATGGGCAGCGAGCCTATTGGGTGCAGGCGCCGGTTGAGGGTTGTGCCCATGTGACGAATCTGTGAACCTTGGCTGTGCTGTACCACCCCCGGCGCTGCGAAAGGGCATGATCATGCCGATGGATCCGCAGTGACGACGACGAGCGGTGGAGACGTGATCGACAGGATTGTGATCGACGACCTCCGACCGCGGACGCCCTCGGGCATCTTCCCCGCCAAGGCGTCGGTCGGTGAGGTCGTGCAGGTGTCGGCGACCATCTTCACCGATGGCCATGATCGTCTGGCGGCACAGGTGAAGTGGCGCGGGTGGGGTGCGGGGAACGGCGATTGGCTCGTTGCGCCGATGGTCGATCGGGGCAACGACCACTGGGACGTGTCGGTCGGCTTCACCGAGATCGGCGCCTACGAGGTGGTCGTCGAGGCGTGGGTTGATCGCCTCGAGACCTGGCGTCACGACGCGCGGCTCAAGGTGGCGGCCGGACAGGACATGGAGACCGAGCTTTCCGAGGTGGCGCTGTTGCTGGAGGATGCGCTTGCGGGCCTTTCCGGTGACGACCGGGGGGTCGACCGGGAGGTCGTGTCCCGCGCGCTCGGAGTGCTCCGCAGCTCCTGTGCGGAGCGGGTCCGCCTCGATGCCGCGCTCGACGAGGACCTTGCGGCAGCGCTCGAGGGCCGAGGGCCCGCCGGCGAGGTGGGCGGCTCGGCCTCCATGAGGGTGTGGGTCGATCGTGAGCGGGCGCGTTTCAGCACCTGGTACGAGCTGTTCCCCCGTTCCGAAGGTGGGTTCGTGGGCACGGCCGAACGGCTCGCCGGTGTCGCGGCGATGGGATTCGACGTGGTCTACCTCCCGCCGATCCACCCCATCGGCGAGACGTGTCGCAAGGGTCGCGACAACACGCTGCGGGCAGGGCCCGGTGACGTGGGATCGCCGTGGGCGATCGGCTCGGCCATGGGTGGCCACGACGCGATCCATCCCGACCTCGGGACCGAAGCGGACTTCAAGGACCTGTTGAACGAGGCGGCGTCCCTGGGGATGGAGATCGCGCTCGACTACGCGTTGCAGTGCTCGCCCGACCACCCTTGGGTGACCGAGCACCCCGAGTGGTTTCACCATCGACCGGACGGCACGATCAAGTACGCGGAGAACCCCCCCAAGAAGTATCAGGACATCTACCCGATCAACTTCTGGCCGGCCGCCGAGGAGGACCGTCGGGCTCTCTGGGACGCCTGTCGCTCGATTCTCGACCACTGGATCGGCCTCGGGGTGCGCATCTTCCGCGTCGACAACCCGCACACCAAGCCCATGGCGTTCTGGGCGTGGCTCATTCCCGAGATCCAACGGGCGTACCCCGAGGTGATCTTCCTCGCCGAGGCGTTCACACGACCCAAGGTGATGGCCAAGCTGGCCGAGGTCGGCTTCACCCAGAGTTACACGTATTTCACCTGGCGTACCGCCAAGCACGAGTTGGCGAGCTACGTGACGGAGCTTGCGAGCGGTCCCACGGCCGACTGGCTGCGGCCCAATTTCTGGCCCAACACCCCTGACATCCTCGCCGACCCGCTGCGCGACGGCTCGCTCGCGGCCTTTCGGCTGAGGGTGCTTCTCGCCGCGACGCTCGTGCCGTCCTATGGCATCTACAGCGGCTACGAGCTCGGTGAGAACCAGCCGCAGAGCGACACGAACGAGGAGTACCGGAACTCCGAGAAGTACGAGTTGAAGCGGCGGGATTGGGACGCCGCCGATTCGATCGCACCGTTCATCGCCCGAGTCAACCGCGTGCGTCGCCGGCATCCGGCGCTGCAGCAGCTTCGGGGAACGATGATGCACCACGGCGACAACGATCTCGTGCTCGCCTATTCGCGCTTCACCATCGACCGATCCGATGTGGTGTTGTGCGTGGTGAACCTCGACCCGTACGGGGCTCATCACGACATGATCACGATCGACCTCGCCGCACTCGGCCTACCGGAGCACGACGCCTATGAGGCACACGACGAGATGACCGGCGCCACGTACGTGTGGCACGGTCGGACCAACTACGTTCGTCTTGACCCCAACGATCAACCGGGACATGTGTTCCACCTGCGAGTCGCACCGTGACCAAACCCAAGGACCCTGGTTCGTCGGACCACCGCTCCGACCACCCCTCCGACCACCCCTCCGACCATCCGTCGCATGAGGCGGCCGAAGACGGTGACTACGTGCACCCCCGCCCGGGTCTGCACGTGCCCGCGCCGGGGGGAGGTTTGGTCCAGGACCCGGAGTGGTACCGAAAAGCGGTGTTCTACGAGGTGTTGGTACGAGGGTTCTACGATTCGGACGGCGACGGGACCGGTGACCTCCGGGGTCTCATCGACAAGCTCGACTATCTGCAGTGGCTCGGCATCGACTGCATCTGGCTGCTTCCGTTCTTCCAGTCACCGTTGCGCGACGGCGGCTATGACATCAGCGACTTCTTCACCGTGTTGCCGGAGTACGGCGACCTGAGCGACGCCGTCGAGTTGATCTCCGAGGCGCACCGCCGCGGCATCCGGGTGATCGCCGACATGGTGATGAACCACACGAGTGACGCTCATCCGTGGTTCCAGGAGTCCCGCCGGGACAAGACGAACCCGAAGGCCGACTGGTACGTGTGGCACGACGACGATCACCGCTGGAGCGAGGCACGGATCATCTTCATCGACAGCGAGGCATCGAACTGGTCGTGGGATGCCCAGCGTGGGCAGTACTACTGGCATCGCTTCTTTCACCATCAGCCCGACCTGAACTACGACAACCCCGCCGTCGCCGACGCCATGCTCGAGGTGGTGCGCTTCTGGCTCGACATCGGCCTCGACGGCTTCCGCCTCGATGCCGTGCCCTACCTCTTCGAGCGCGACGAGACCAACGGTGAGAACCTGCCGGAAACCCACGCCTATCTGCGACGGGTGCGTGAAGAGGTCGATCGCCTGTACCCGGACAAGGTGCTGCTCGCCGAGGCCAACCAGTGGCCCTCCGATGTCGTGGACTACTTCGGCGACGGCGACGAATGTCACATGTGCTTTCATTTCCCTTTGATGCCACGGATGTTCATGGCCATCCGCCGGGAGCAGCGTTACCCGATCACCGAGATCCTGGCCCAGACCCCGAGCATCCCCGACGGTTGTCAATGGGGCATCTTCCTGCGAAACCACGACGAGTTGACCCTCGAGATGGTCAACGACGAAGAGCGCGACTACATGTATGCCGAGTACGCCAACGACCCTCGGATGAAGGTGAACGTGGGAATCCGCCGCCGCCTCGCTCCTCTCATCGACAACGATCGGCGAGTGGGCGAGCTGCTGCACGGGATGTTGTTCAGCCTTCCGGGCTCGCCGATCATGTACTACGGTGACGAGCTCGGCATGGGCGACAACATCTATCTCGGCGATCGCGACGGGGTGCGAACGCCGATGCAGTGGACGCCCGACCGCAACGCCGGCTTCTCGAAGGCCGACTTCGCCCGCCTGTACCTGCCACCCCTCATGGACCCGGTCTACGGCTTTCAGGCGGTCAACGTCGAGGCGGACCTGCGCAATCCGAGCTCGATGTTGCACTGGGTCAAGCGCATGCTCGAGGTGCGTCATCAGCACCCGGTGATGGGCATCGGCAGCTTCGAGTTGCTCACCGCCGAGAATCCCTCGGTCCTGGCCTTCAACCGGACCTTGCACAACGAGCAGACCGATGAGCACGATGTGGTGTTGTGCGTGTTCAACCTCAGCCGCTTTGCGCAACCCGTGGAGCTGCAACTTGCCCAGTACGAAGGCCTGATCCCCATCGAGATGCTCGGCCACGTCCCGTTCCCCGCCGTTGGGACCCTTCCCTACTTCGTCACCCTGGCGCCGTACGGCTTCCTGTGGTTCAACCTCGTGGAGCGCCCATGATCGACATCGATGTGCTCGCAGGCCTCCTCGGAGGCCACCTCGTCAGGCAGCGATGGTTCGCCGGCGGGGAGGACGAGGCGCCCTCATGCAAGGTGGTCACCCTCGAGACCCTTGTCGAGGGTCCGCCGGCGTTGTTGCGAGTGCTCGTGGAGGCAGCGCACGGTGGGGACGCGGCGCTGTACCAACTGGTGATCGGCGTGCGTCCGGCGGGGGGTCACGAGGAGTTCCTCAGTGGACGTCCCGAGGCGGTCATCGCGATGGACATGGAGACCGAGATGGGTCCGGCACTTGTCTACGACGCAACCGCGGACCCCGAGCTGACCGTTGCCCTCGTGAACGCGGTGGTTCCGGGCACCGATGCCGAGCGTGGGCGACTGGTGAGCACCGAATCGACGCACACGTCCATGGTGTTCGACGAGCGGCTCATCATGAAGCTGTTCCGACGGCTCGGGGCCGGGGGGCGCAACCCTGACGCGGAGATCACGCGAGCGTTGACCATGGTCGGTTTCGCCAACGTCGCGACGCCCGTGGCCGAGTGGCGTGACGAGGTCAACGACTATGCCGTGGTCAGTGAGTTCCTCGTGGGTGGCGCAGACGGGTTCTCGTTGGCGCTGACCTCGCTGCGCGATCTCTACGACTGCCGTTGTGACCCCGAGGAGGCGGGTGGGGATTTCGCCCCCGACGCCCGTCGACTGGGCGCAGTGACCGCCAAGTTGCACCTCGCGCTGGCGGAGGCCTTTCCGGCCGTGCGCGCCGATGCCTCCCACTGGGCGGAGGTCATGGAGGAGCGGTTCGTGCACGCCTCGCTTGCGGGCATCGACCCCGCACTCGTGCACGCGGTGTTCGACCGCCTTCGGTCGGTGTTGCGAGCCGGCATGGCGATCCGATCGCACGGTGACTACCACCTGGGCCAGGTCATGCGAACCGACGCCGGCTGGTTCGTGCTCGACTTCGAGGGCGAGCCGGGTTCGTCGTTGGAGGACCGCCTCGAGCTGTCGTCGCCATTGCGTGACGTGGCGGGCATGATTCGATCGTTCCACTACGTCGCTCAGGTTGCGTTGCGCGAGCGCGCCGAGGCCATCGATGAGCGGATCGTGTCGTTGAGCGCTGCATGGGAACGTCGCAGCAAGTATGCCTTTCTGGAGGGCTACCTCGGCGTGGAGGGCATCGGCGCGCTGTTGCCGCCCGGCGAGCTCGACCAGGACGTCGTGTTCAGCGCCTTCGAGCTCGACAAGGCCATCTACGAGGTCGGATACGAGCAGGCTCATCGCCCGGACTGGGTCGGCATCCCCCTTGCCGCCGTGGCGCGCATCGTGGGTAGCGTGTGAAACCAGGGTCGGACGGGCCGTTCACGGCCATGGCGGGCGAGCTCGATCTTCATCTGTTCGGTGAAGGACGACACGAGAAGCTCTGGCAGGTGCTCGGCGCGCATGTGCGGACCCTCGACGGGGTGTGCGGCACGGCCTTTGCGGTGTGGGCTCCCAATGCCCGGGCCGTGCGGGTGGTGGGCGACTTCAACCAGTGGGATGGAAGGGTGAACCCCATGCGATCGCTGGGGTCGAGCGGTGTGTGGGAGCTGTTCGTTCCCGGCGTGGAGCCGGGCGTCCGCTACAAGTTCGAGTTGGTCACGTCAGCGGGCGCTCTGTGCCTGCGGACCGATCCGTTCGCCTTGGCCACCGAGACACCGCCCGCCACCGCATCGATCGTCCACGAATCCACCTACGTCTGGGGCGATCAGGAGTGGATGGCACAGCGCCGAGGCGCCGATCACCTGCAGCGCCCACTGCTCACCTACGAGGTCCACCTGGGGTCGTGGCGCCGCGTCCCGGAGGAGCACAACCGCTCCATGACCTATCGTGAGTTGGCCGTCTCCCTGGTCGACTACGTCGCCGAGATGGGTTTCACCCACGTCGAGCTCATGCCGGTCGGTGAGCACCCCTACGGTCCCTCGTGGGGCTATCAGGTGTCGGGGTACTTCGCACCGACGGCGCGGTTCGGGTCGCCCGACGACTTCCGATTCCTCATGGATGCGTTCCACCGACGTGGGATCGGCGTCATCGTCGACTGGGTGCCGGCTCACTTCCCCAGGGACGATTGGGCTCTTGCCCGTTTCGACGGCACCGCGCTCTTCGAGCATCTCGACCCGCGCCAGGGTGAGCATCCGGACTGGGGAACGCTCGTGTTCAACCTTGGACGCAACGAGGTTCGGAACTTCCTGCTCGCGAGCGCGCTGTACTGGGTCGAGGAGATGCACGTCGACGGCCTTCGTGTCGATGCCGTCGCCTCGATGCTCTATCTCGACTACTCCCGCGAATCGGGCGAGTGGCTTCCCAACATGTTCGGTGGCCGCGAGAACCTCGAGTCGGTCGCGTTCCTCCAGGAGCTCAACACGGTCCTGCACGGACGACACCCCGGCGTCATGACGATCGCCGAGGAGTCGACGGCGTGGCCGGGGGTGAGTCGCCCCGTCGACACCGGTGGCCTCGGATTCGGTCACAAGTGGAACATGGGCTGGATGCACGACACGTTGGCCTACTTCGCGCAGGATCCGATCAACCGTCGCCATCATCACCATCAGCTCACCTTCGGCCTGCTGTATGCCTTCACCGAGAACTTCATCCTGCCGTTGAGTCATGACGAGGTGGTGCACGGCAAGGGCTCGATGCTGGGCAAGATGCCGGGTGACCGTTGGCAGCAGTTCGCCAACCTTCGTGCGCTGTATGCCTGGATGTGGGCCCACCCGGGCAAGAAGCTCGTCTTCATGGGCGACGAGATCGCCCAGGTGGCCGAATGGAGCCATGACCGAAGCGTGGAGTGGGACTGCCTGCTCGCTTCCGACCACGCCGGGGTGCAACGGCTCGTTCGACACCTCAACGAGCTCGTCCGGGCCGAGCCGGCCCTGTGGAGCGGTGACTTCGACCAGTCCGGCTTTCAGTGGGTCCAGGCGAACGATGCCGAGTTGAGTTGCTATGCCTTCCTGCGTTGGCCGTGCGCTTCGTACCCGAAGGCACGTCCACTGCTGTGCGTTGCCAACCTCACGCCCGTGCCGCGCGAGCATCGCCGAGTGGGCGTGCCAAGGGCCGGCCGCTGGGAGGTGTTACTCAACTCCGATGCCGACGAGCTGGGTGGCAGCGGAACCCACGTCGGTCCGGTCGTCGAGTCGACGAACCTCTCCTGGGACGGCATGAGCCATTCGATCGAGATCACGTTTCCGCCGCTGGCCGTGGTGTGGCTTGCGCCGGAGGAGGGGGCCCGTGACCACGCGGTTGGCGCCCCGTGACCGATCTTCCTGCGACCGGTGTGGCCGTGCACGAAGCGCCCCCTCCGGTCTTCGTGCTGCACGGACACTTCTACCAACCCCCCCGTGAGAACCCATGGACCGACGTGGTCTCCGTGGAGCCCTCGGCGGCGCCGTATGCCAACTGGAACGCCCGGATCACCGCCGAGTGCTACCGGCCGAACGGCTGGGCGCGCATCCTCGACGAGCATGGCCTGGTCGTGGGCATCGTCAACAACTACGCCTACCTGTCGTTCAACGTCGGCCCCACCCTCCTCTCCTGGCTGGAGGAGCACGAGCCGAGTGTGTACGCCCGCATCCTGGAAGGTGATCGC
>JACOTK010000216.1 GCA_016178435.1 Actinomycetota bacterium | reverse complement strand
ATCACGGACGTCGAGAAACGCAAGGTGCTCGCCGTGTTCGCGACGCCTTGCGACCCATCCGCACACCGTCACCTCGCGCCCCACGTGCTCGGCCCGCACGGCTCCGCAGAGCATGGTCCGCATGGCAGTTTTCAGATGATCCATGGGTGACTCTCCTGATGCCTCTCGGTCACTGCCGTCCGCCCTTCGCAAGCGCTCCCACATGAGCCACCACATCCTCGAGCGCGACCGCATGCTGACCGGTCTCGCCACGGAGGTCACGCACCGCCACGGTGCCGGCCTCCAACTCATCGGGGCCGATGATCAGGGCGAACGATGCGCCGGATCGGTCGGCCTGTTTCATCTGCGCTCGCATCGAACGATCGTCGAACGAGCGAACAACCCCCACGCCCGCGCGCCGGAGCGCAGCGCTGAGATCGCGTGCAACGGTCCCTCCGGTGACATCAATGACGAAGGCCACCAGCGACGACGGGGGGACAGGGAAGGTCGCCTCCGCGTCGCAGGCCAGCAGGGTGCGTTCGACGCCGATTCCGAAGCCCATCCCCGGCGTGGGCGCGCCGCCCATCATCTCGACCAGCCCGTCGTAGCGACCCCCGCCCCCCACGGCGTTCTGTGCGCCATCGAGGGCCGACGCCTGGAGCTCGAACGTGGTGCGCGTGTAGTAGTCGAAACCGCGGGCCAGACGCGTGTCGAGGATGAAGGGAATGGACAGTGCCCCCAGCCCTTCCTGGATGCGCTCGAAGTGCTCGCTGCACGGTCGACAGAGGTGGTCGATCGTTCGAGGGGCATCTCGGGTGACCTCCCGACAGGACGCCCGCTTGCAGTCGAGGACGCGCATCGGGTTCTCCCGGGCGCGGGGCCGATGCTCGTCGCACAGGTCGTCGAGGCGGGCCACCAGGTGTGCGGCCAGCATGTCGAGGTAGGCAGGTCGACACACCGGGTCGCCCAACGAGTTGAGGCACAGGTCGATACGGCGCAGTCCCACCGACGCGAAGAAGTCCCAGGCAAGGCTGATCACCTCGACGTCGAGGTCGGCGTCGTCGACGCCGAGCGCCTCGACCCCGATCTGGTGGTGCTGGCGAAAACGACCGGCCTGGGGGCGCTCGTAACGGAAGCTCGGCGCCGCGTACCAAACCTTCCACGGCGTCTGCGGGTGGTGCTGGACAAATGCACGCACGATGGATGCCGTGCCCTCGGGACGCAATGCCAAGTGTCGCCCCCCCTTGTCCTCGAAGTCGTACATCTCCTTCCGAACGACATCGGTGTCCTCCCCCACGCGCTGGAAAACACCGATCTCCTCGAACATCGGACTTTGCACAAGGCCGTAGCCGGCCCGCTCCATCTGGCCCGAAAACAGGCCGATGAGAGCCTTCCATCGGTCCGATTCGGGCGCAAGGATGTCGCGGGTCCCTGTTGGGGCCTTCATTGACGGGCTGGACACGAGGGCCGAGGCTACTCGCCGAGTGCCCGAGCACCGTGCCTCATGACGCACCAATGTTGCAGGTCCGGCTAGCCCTTGCCCGGCAGGACCCGATAGGCGTCGTAGACCGAATCGATGCGGCGCAACGTCGTCACCAACGAGTCGAGATGCGAAGGGTCCGCCAGCTCGAAGTCGAAACGCATCCGGGAGATGCGGTCTGCGCCCGTCTGGGTGGCGCAAGCAAGGATGTTGACGTGATGATCGGCGAGGGTAGCCGAGACGTCACGGAGGAGTCGGGAGCGGTCGAGGGCCTTGACCTCGACCGAGACGACGAAGGTGTCGGCGCTGCGATCCTGGTCCCACTCGACCTCGATCAGCCGGTCGTGCTGCCGGCTCGACAACGACGCCGCGTTTGCGCAATCGGCTCGATGAACCGACACACCCCGACCACGGGTGACGAAACCCATGATCTCGTCACCGGGCACCGGGGTGCAACACCGGGACAGACGAATCATCACGTCGTCGAGGCCCTCGACGTGCACGCCCGCCGCGGGCTTGCGACGGCGAGGAGCGCGAGCGGTGGTCGGCAGTTGCTCCTCGCCCTCGCCACTGTGGAGGTGACGGGCAATACGTTGCGCGACCGACGTCGCCGAGATGTGGTTCTCACCGATCGCGATGTGGAGCGTGTCGAGATCGACGTAGTTCAGCTCGACCGCCACCTCGGTCAGCAGCGACGATGACTGCAGCTTCTGCACCGGCAACGCCTCACGCCGCAAGGCCTTGATCAGCTCTTCGCGCCCCGTCTCCATGGCGTCCTCGCGGCGCTCCCGCGAGAACCATTGTCGAATCTTGTTGCGGGCCCGGGGCGAGACGCAGATGTTCAGCCAGTCGCGCGACGGGCCGCTCGGCACCTTGGCGGTGAAGATCTCGACGGTGTCACCCGAGTGCAACCTGGTGTCGAGCGACTGCAGTCGACCGTCAACCCGAGCACCGATACAGGCGTGGCCGACCTCGGTGTGCACCGCGTAGGCGAAATCGATGGCGGTGGCACCCTCGGGCAACGTGATGACCTTGCCCTTGGGAGTGAAGACGAACACTTCGTCCTGTTCGAGGTCGACCTTGAGGGTCTCCATGAACTCCGCCGGATCACTGGTCTCCGACTGCCAGTCGATCATGCGGCTGAGCCAAGCCATGTCGGCCTGGCTCATCTCGTCTTTGTACGCCCAGTGGGCAGCGACACCGAACTCGGCTCGCTGGTGCATCTCGAGTGTGCGAATCTGCACCTCGAGCGGCTTGCCCTGTGGACCCACCACCGTCGTGTGCAGCGACTGATAGAGGTTGAACTTGGGCATGGCGATGTAGTCCTTGATACGCCCCTGAATCGGCTTCCAGGTGGCATGAATCGATCCCAGCGCGGCGTAACAGTCCTCGACTCGGTCGACCACGACCCGGATGCCCACCAGGTCGAAGATGTCATCGAACTCCCGGCCCTTGACCACCATCTTCTCGTAGATCGACCACAGGTGCTTGGGACGTCCGGTGATGTCGGCCTTGACATGCAACTCCGTCAGGCAGCTGCGAACGGTCTCGATGACCTGGGCGAGATAGAGGTCCCGCTCGGGCGTTCGGGTGATCACCATGTGCTCGATCTCGCCATAACGCTTCGGGTACAGCGCGGCAAACGACAGGTCCTCGAGCTCCTGTTTGAGGTCCGCCATACCGAGGCGGTGAGCCAGCGGAGCATAGATGTCGATCGTTTCGGTGGCCGTGCGCTGCTGTTTCCATTCGGGCATCGCCGCGAGCGTGCGCATGTTGTGCAGTCGATCCGCCAGCTTGATGATCAGAACCCGGAGGTCCTTGGCCATCGCCACGAGCATCTTGCGCATCGTCGCTGCCTGTTGCGCCTCCTTGGAGTCGAAGCGAATGCGCTCGAGCTTGGTCACACCGTCCACGATCGCCGCTACGTCGGGCCCGAACGAGGACACGATCGCATCGAGACCGAGAGTCGTGTCCTCCACCGCGTCGTGCAGCAGCGCAGCAGCGATGGTGACGTCATCGAGGCTGAGCTTGGCCACGATCGCCGCCACCGCCAGGGGGTGCTCGATGTAGGGGTCACCCGAATGACGGACCTGACCTCGATGGGCGTTGGACGCCTCGGCATAGGCCCGACTGATCATGGCCGTCGAGGCCTTCGGGTGCCGCGAGCGATAGATGCCCAACAGGGGCGCCACCTCATCGGCAGGCAGCGACGAATGACGCCACGGCAGAACCCGATCAGCCGTTGGCAAGCGACTCCACCTCGCTGATCAGACGCTCAGAGGTGGGATCACCGCAAGAGGTCGGAGAGCCCGACTTGGCTGCGCAACCATGCATGTCTGCAACGATAGTGAGGCAACCGAGGTTATTTGCGCTTCCCCTTTTTCCGGGCCCTTGCCTCGACGCCTCCCGTGCCGACACGACGTGCCGACCCCTTGGTGACGACCGCCCGATCTTCGGTCGCTTCGTCCTCTTCCGGCCCCACAGCTGCGGCGGCGGCGCCTGCAGCCTTGCCCTGGGAGCTCGGCCCTGCCTTGTCCGACGGGCCGCCGACCTTGCTCCCGATCTTCTCCCGAATGGCCACATTGCGGGGCTCACGCTCCTTGAGCACGGCCAGCAGTGGCGAGGCGATGAAGATCGACGAATAGGCACCTGAGCCCAAACCGATCAGGAGGGCGAGGGCGAACTCCTGAAGCGTCGTGGCCCCGAGCACGAATGAGCCTATGACCAGAAGCGACATGATCGGCAACAACGCGGTGATCGACGTGTTGAGTGTGCGCATCAGCACCTCGTTGAGCGAGTTGTTCACCATGGCGCTGTAGGTGACCCGACCGCCCACGAGCAGGTTCTTGGCGTTCTCGTCGACCTTGTCGAACACCACGATTCCGTCGTAGATGGAATAGCCGAGAATGGTCAGAACGGCGATGACCGTCGCCGGGGTGACCGGAAAGCCGGCCAGGGAGTACACCCCGACGGTGATGAGAATGTCGTGGAACAGCGCCGCCAGCGTGGCGATCGCCATCTTCCACTCGAAACGCCACGCGATGTAGAGCGTGATGACCAAGAGGAAGATCACCAGCGCGCGGGCAGCCTTGTTCGTCACCTCGTTACCCCACGACGGTCCGACCTCCATGAAGCTGACCTGACTCACGGGCTTGCCCGAAAGCTTTGCCAGCGTCTCGGTCACAACACGCGCATCAACCTTTGTGGCCGTCTCCGCCTGCACCCGCAATCGATCGCCGCCGCTCCCTCGCAGCGTCTGCACCTGCGCGTCGGGAAGCCCGACCTTTCGCAGCTCATCACGAGCGGAGGACACGGACACCTTGCCGGGCACCTCCCACGAGCTTCCGCCCTCGAACTCGATGCCGAGATTGAGGCCACGCCATCCCAGAGACATCATCCCGGCCAGGATGATCAGCCCGGAGAGAAGGAACCACAACCGCAGGCGGCCCACAAAATCGAAGCGGGTCTCACCCCGATACAGACGAGAAAAGATGCCCCCACCGCCCTGCGCATCGTGCGTCGAGGGCCCCATCGTGCTCATGTCCGTCATCGGCCCTCCGTTCCCTGCCGGCTGCTCACAGCCGCCTGGCTCACCCCGAGCCCAGCTCCCAGGCCCAGGAACCGACCCGATCCAAATGTCTGTCGGCGTGCCACGAGCGCGACGAACGGACGGGTGAAGAACCAGGCGACAAAGACATCGAGAAGCGTGGAGAGACCGAGGAAGAAGGCAAAGCCCCGTACGGGGCCCACCGTCAGGAAGTACAACAGGAAGGCTCCGATGAACGCGGAGGTGTCCGCTGCCAGAATCGTCCGAAATGCCTGCTTGAAGCCTCGGTCCACCGAGGAGCGAATGGTGCGGCCGGACCGGATCTCGTCCTTGAGGCGCTCGAAGTAGACCACGTAGGAGTCGACGGTGACACCTACCGAGACGATGATGCCCGTTGCACCCGCCAGGCTCAGTGCCAGCCCACGGCTCACCCCGAGGTAGCTGATGATCGACCATTGGAGTGCAAACCAAACGGTCAGGCCCGCCAGCACCACGAGGCCCAGGCCCCGGTAGTACAACACCATGTACCCCAACACGAGCACGGTGCCGATGGCGCCCGCGATCAATCCGGCACGAAGCGAGTCGCGACCCAGTGACGCCGACACGGTGGAAACCGTCTCCTGCTTCAGCTCGACGGGAAGTGAGCCGTAACGGAGCACCAGTGCGAGATCCTTGGCCTCCCGCTCGGTGAAGCTCCCCGATATCTGCACCTTGTCACGTTCGAAGCTCGCCGTCTGGATGGTGGGCGCCGATACGACGATCCCGTCGAGCACGATCGCCACGGCTCCGGCGGGCTGCTGGGTCTGGCTGTTCATTCCCACCGGCGAGCAGATCCCCGGAACGGGGTTCGCGCACTGGGCGGCGAGAGCATTGAACGCCTTGATGCCCTCGGCGGTGAAGTGCAGATTCACCACCCAGTCGCCGGCAACGCCTGCCAACCTGGCCCCGGCCGAAGACACCGCCGTACCTCGAAGGGCCGCCACTCCCAACAGGTAGCGACGATCGACCGTCTTCTTGTCCTCACCGAGCTCGGGCAGAACCACCTGGGCGTCGGCCTTGTCGTCGGCCCGCTTGGTTGTCGGGAACACGGTCGTGGTCGTCGTGGTGGTCGGACCCGCCACCGTCGTCGGCGCACCCGCAACCGTCGTCGGTGGAACCGTCGTGGTGGTCGACGGAGGCGGAGCCCCCTCGGGGGGCAGGATGTCCAGTACCGGACGAAAGCGCAGCTCGGCCGTCTGACCCACGATCTCGAGTGCCCGCCGTTGGTCCTTGACACCCGGAAGCTCCACCACGATCGCGCCACCCTGACGGGCGATCTCGGGCTCCGCCACTCCCAGGGCATCAACCCGGCTGCGGATGATCTCGATCGCCTGATTGATCTTCTCGTCGCTGACCTTCTTCACCGGACGCAGCACCACCGAAGCCCCCCCCTGCAGGTCCAGTCCCAACTCCGGACTGTTCCCTGCAGCAAGGGTGCCGGCAAGTGACCCGAGAGCTGCCAGCGGCACAAAGACCAGTGAGAAGACCAGCGATCGACGCATCGGCGCAGACCCTAGCGCGGCAGTCCACCTGAGTGGTGCCACGCCCCGAGCGCGGATCATGGGGGTGCCCACCTGGAGCACACCCCATGATCCTCACTGCCCATCAGCCCAAGAGCAGGCCTAGAAATTGACCGAGTACCAGAGCCCACCGGTGTTGATGGTCGGAATATCGATGGTCACGGCTCCGGGATCGAGGCTTGGGCCGGTGACGCTGCCCCCGAGGAGACCGAGGTCAACCTGCATGGGCGTGTACTCCATGGGGGTCACGTCAACGCCTCCACCCGTGAGCGAGGGGCCGCTGACGCCTGTGGAAAGGGTTCCACAACCGGTGGCCACAACACCCAGGCCTGCGAGGAGAACCACGGGACCCAGACGACGAATCTTGCTGTTCATTTTGTGTTGCTCCATTCATTGATACGGGCTGCCTTCCGGCAGCACTCCCAGCTAATCGATGACCGTCACCCCCATCCGTGAAAGTTCCGGTACGTTCAGTGTTCGCCACTGGGACTGAGGTCACCTGCCGTGGCCGGCGATCACCGCCATCCCGAGAACCAACCACCGCCGCCCGAGAGCCATCCGGACCCTGACGGGATCGTCGTTGTGGTGGTCGGCGCCGTGGTGGTGGTGGTCGGCGCCGTGGTGGTGGTGGTCGGCGCCGTGGTGGTGGTGGTCGGCGCCGTGGTGGTGGT
>JACOTK010000215.1 GCA_016178435.1 Actinomycetota bacterium | reverse complement strand
GAGGAGCAACAGCGCATCGCTCAGGCCCAGTTTCACGAGGCGCTCACCGAACAGCAACGCCTGGCAGGCGAACAGCTCGACACCATCGTGAGGCAGTTGGTCGTCACGAACCGGACCCAGCTCGAAGGCGCCCGGGCACAGACCGTCCAGGAGGTCGATGGCACGAAGACCTTGATCGACCGCCAACTGGGAGCGATGACCGACGAGCTCACCAAGGTCACCGAGCTGGTGCGCCAGTTCGAGACCGAGCGGGAGCGCAAGCTCGGCCAACTCGCCTCGCAGCTCGATCTCACCAACGAAGGCATCGCCGCCCTCGGTCAGACCACACAGAGCCTGCGAGAGGCCTTGTCGAGCACCAAGGCGCGTGGGCAGTGGGGAGAACGGATGGCCGAGGACGTGCTGCGCCTCGCCGGCTTCGTCGAGAACGTCAACTATCGGCGCCAGCGATCACCCGAGGGGACCCGCGGCATTCCCGATTTCACGTTCTTTCTCCCGAACGAGCTCATGTTGCACATGGACGTGAAGTTTCCCCTCGACAACTACCTGAGGTTCCTCGACGCGGAGTCCGACACCGATCAGAGGCGATACAGCGACGGCTTCCTCCGAGACGTGCGAGGCCGGGTCAAAGAGCTTGCGGGACGTGAGTACATCGACCCGGCAGGTGGCACCGTTGATTTCGTGCTGCTGTTCATCCCCAACGAGCAGCTCTACGCGTTCATCCACGAGCGTGACGGCGCGATCCTCGAGGATGCCGTCCGGCAACGGGTGGTGTTCTGCTCGCCACTCACGCTCTTCGCGGTCCTCGCGCTGATCCGTCAAACGGTCGAGAACTTCCGCCTCGCAAGGACCTCCGACGAGATCCTCGGACTGCTCGGTCAGTTCTCCGATCAGTGGCAGCGTTTCGTGAAGCAGATGGACACGCTCGGCACTCGGATCGACAGCGTCTCGAGCGAGTTCGAGTCGTTGCGCGGCACGCGTCGCAGGCTTCTCGAGAAGCCGTTGCGCAAGATCGATGAGTTGCGCCATCTGGACGGGTGCCAACTCACCGAGCTCACGGAGCTGCCGGACTCCGCCTGAGGAGCTGGTGAGGGAAGCCCGTGAGGTGCTCAGCCGAGGCGAGGAACCCCCTTGGGGTCGCCGGGTCACCGCAACGGCCCGGAATTCATGCCACGATGAGCCCGTGGCGCTTCCCGTGACCTTGGCCGACGTCCAGGCGGCCGCCGACACCATCGCGGGCTCGGTGATCGTGACCCCGACCTCGCCGGCCCGGACGTTCTCGGAGATCACGGGCGCCAACCTGTGGGTGAAGTTCGAGAATCTGCAGTTCACGGGTTCGTTCAAGGAGCGAGGGGCGCGGAACTTCCTGGCCCATCTCCTGCCGGACGAGCGTGCGCACGGGGTTGTCGCCGCCTCGGCCGGCAATCATGCGCAGGGTGTTGCCTATCATGCGCAGCTGCTCGGCATCCCCGCCACGATTGTGATGCCGACCGGCACGCCCTTCACCAAGGTCGCCAACACGGCCCATCACGGCGCTCACATCATGTTGGAGGGCGACGGCTACGAGGCGGCACTGGCACACGCCCAGGCCGTTGCGGCAGGGACCGGAGCGCACCTGGTTCCGGGGTTCGACCACCGCCTGATCATCGCCGGCCAGGGGACGGTCGCGATCGAGGTCCTGGCGGCCGCGCCGACGCTCGACACGATCGTGGTGCCCGTCGGCGGCGGGGGGCTGATCTCGGGCATCGCGGTGGTCGTCAAGGCGATGCGCCCCGAGGTGCGTGTCGTTGGCGTGCAGAGTGCGGGGTATCCGGGCATGCTCCACGTGCTCGGCCGCGGACCGGCGCCGAGCGACGGGCCCACGATCGCCGAGGGCATCGCGGTTGTCGAGCCCGGAC
The DNA here is from genome assembly GCA_016178435.1 of Actinomycetota bacterium. Taxonomy (GTDB): domain Bacteria; phylum Actinomycetota; class Acidimicrobiia; order Acidimicrobiales; family CADCSY01; genus JACOTK01. The sequence continues at coordinate 4,477 of JACOTK010000215.1, read as the reverse complement.
AGTTGACCCGCGAGATCGTCGGCGCCCTCGTCGACGAGATCGTGACCGTCACCGAGGAGCGCATCGAAGAGGCGACCGCGCTCTTCGTCGAGATCGAGAAGTCGGTGGTCGAGGGCGCCGGCGCTACGGCGCTTGCCGCGGTGTTGCAACATGGCGAATTGTTTCGCGGCCGGAACGTGGCACTGATCGCGAGCGGTGGCAACATCGACCCACGGGTCCTCACCTCGGTGCTGATGCGTGCCCTCGCTCGATCCGGACGCCTGATCAGGCTCCACATCGAGGTGCCCGATCGCCCGGGGGCGCTTGCGGCCATCACGACGGTGGTCGCCGCCAAGCAGGGCAACGTCGTCGATGTGCAGCACCGGCGTGACCTGCCGGGCCTCGCGCTCACGCGCGCTCGCCTGGATCTCTCGGTCGAGACGCGCGATCGCGCCCATGCCGACGAGATCGTTCAGGCGGTCACGGCGGCCGGTTTCCAGGTCGAGATGGCCTGACCCGGTCGGTTCGGCGCGGTGCAGCCGATTCGCCGGACGCTCGGTTGTCCGAGTTCCTTCGGAGGTCGCACCGTCTGTCACGCCACCTGAGGGGACCCGAACGACCTACGATGGGCAGCCTACGAGTGAGATGAGCCGGGGAGGCGAACGATGGCAGGCGAGTGGGGTCCACTGGAGGCATTGATCGGTGAGTGGGAAGGCGAGGGCGGACTCGACTCGGCTTACTCCCATGCGAAGGAGGAGGTGCTCGCCACGCCTTACAACGAGAAGCTCAGCTTCAAGCCCTTCGGGCCGGTCCAAAATGGCGCGCAGTCGCTCTACGGTCTGGACTACAAGTCGGCGATGTGGCGCGGCGACGAGGAGAATCCGTTCCATACCGAGGTTGGCTACTGGCTGTGGGACGGCGCCACCGGCGAGGTTCTGCGTGGTTTCGTGGTGCCTCGGGGCATCACGGTGCTCGCCGGCGGCACTGCCGGAGCCGATGCCACCACCTTCACACTGTCGGCGGACAAGGGTGATCCCCTGTACGCGATCGGTGAGAACAGGTACTTGGCCGATCATGCGTCAACATTGAGCTACCAGGTGACGATCACGCTGCACGACGATGACACCTGGTCTTACGACGAGACGACCATGTTGAGGATGGACGAGTTCCCCGAGCCGTTCGCGCACACCGACCGCAACCGACTCCACCGCTCCGGCTGAACTCAGTTTCGCCACCTTGCCTGCCTACCGCTCCCGGCGCCGGATTGCTGATCTCATCCTTCGGCTGCAGGGCGGCGAGCCAAAGGTCACTTGACGGTTAGAACGATGTCCACCTGGTGGAGGGGGCTCCCGTCCTTGGCGGAGGCCTCGAACACGCGTAATGTCACGGGGCCCTTCAGTCCGGCGGGAAGCTGGACCGCGTGCTCCCAGGTGCCTCTGGTGCCGGTGCCCGATGTCGCCGTCACCACGTCGTCGAGCAGCACCGTGCCCGAGGAATCAAGTACCTGGAGGCGGTGCGTGGCCTCGAAGGTGTTCGAGTTCCCGCGTGCGGTGAAGCGGGTGCCCACGGTGTCACCCGGAGCCGGATCCTCGACCAAGATCCCCGGCAGAACGTTCTCGGCATCGGGCTCGGTTCGCGACAGCGTGACGGGAAGCACGAGTCCCTCGCCGCTGAAGACGGACACGTCCTTGCCGTCGAGACGGAGCTTCACGCGTTGAACCGTCGGGAATTGGGTGGCTGTGAAGGTCAGCTGCGCGAGTCGGGAAAATATGGACAGTGCCCCACCGCCGCTCTCGAACGACTTCGACAGATCGATCGTCGCCGTCCCGTCCCTGATGGCCACGCTCCGAAGGGTGGACCCCTCCGGGATGCCGGTCGTCATGCCGGCGGCCACTTCGGTCGGCGTCGGGCCCCGGAGCAGTTCATCGAGAGCGGCCTTGAGGACAGACGGGTCCTTTGCGACCCGACGGTGCCCGACTGCCAGTTTGTCGACGCGCATGAGGTACACGGCGACCACCGTTGTCTCCCCGGTGGTGGTGGTCGGCGAGCCGGGTGAGGTTGTTGCGGTCTCCCGCTGAGTGGTCGTTGTCCTGCTTGTATTCGCGTTGTTGTCCTTGGAACAGCCGACGAGCGCAAGAAGAACCAGCCCCAGCGCGAGGAGGCGTCTCATTTCGCCAGTCTCGGCGGCCTTGCGCCCGTGTGCAAGGGTCCGTCCCTGGGGACCGGACTTGATCTGATCGATGACCGCAGCCTGGGCCGGCTTCGGGTTTCGCCTTGGCGAACTCAACCGCTGCACTCGGCCGGCTCGCAATGCGTAGGCCACCCTTGCCGAGACTCTCAGGGCCGGCCACTGTCGCATGCCGTCACACGATTCCGAGGTTCAGCTGACGGTGAACCTCGTGGACATACCAAGGCGGAAGTGGACGTGTCCGCCCATCGATCCGCCGCCCATCGATCCGCCGCCCATCGATCCGCCGCCCATCGATCCGCCGCCCATCGATCCGCCGCCCATCCGATCGACGAGGTTGCAGATGGCGACATAGTTTCCGACGGGGAGGTCGAGGGTCGTGGTGGCGGTCGTGCCAGGCGCGATGACGGGGATCTCGCCCGGCTTGTCGACTTCGGCGATCTTGTCCTCGTCGACCGATCCGTCACTGGCGGTGGGAAGGGCGGCGACATCGGAAGCTCGAATGATCACCAGCTCATGGGTCTCGCCCCCGACGTTGGTCGCGGTGATGGTGACCTTTCCTGCCTTGAGCGCGGTGGTCGGTGGCGTGATCGCCCATTCGGTCAAGACGAAGGCATGAGCGCTCTTGGCGGCGGCACTCGTGTCCGTCTTGTTGTTGTCCTTTCCGCAGCCGGTGAGCGCGGCGGTGAGAGCCGCAACGATGAGAAGCGTTCTTCGGGCTCTGGTCATGCGGCGGTCGCCTTCACGGTGTGGGTTTTCTCTTGGTGGTGGCCGATGCTAGCGCCCCGGGCATGTGTCCCGTTCGGCGATCCCCGGGTCGGCCAAGGCAGCCGCCGCTCTTGCCGGATTCCCCACCCCATTCCCACTGTCAGTCGTTGTCGAGACGGCCGGGCGGCACCTTGGCTTGCAGCCACTGTTCGAGATCCCGGGGGTCGATGCCCCTCAGACGGAACCGCTTGAGGCGTGATGAGGTTCCCGCTGTTTGGGTCACGGCATGCGGCTTGAGCCCGAGTTCGTCGGCGAGAAACCGACGTGTGGCTTCATTCGCCCGTCCGTCAACCGGTGGTGCGGTGATACTGAGCTTGACCGCGTCACCATGAAAACCCAGGACGGCGTTGCGGCGCGCGCCGGGGTTCACGTGGACGTTGAGCACGATGTCGTGTCCGATGACCTTGAAGACTGCGGCGGGCAACCCGCATCCGTCAGGGATCACTCCGGCGTCCGGACCCGGGGAGCGGACACCGGTGGTCGGGTTGGGGCTTCCAGGTGATCGGTCATCGGGGGTTCCTGTTTGGTACGGACGGCGCAGTGGCGCCCCGGGCAGCCTCCCGGCGTCGTACCGACTCGAGGTCGGGAGAGGCGAGCCTGGCGCGCTTGAGCTCGGCGAAGTTTGGGTAACGAACCAACCACGAGACGTGCTTCCAAAGCTCCACAGCGTCATCGTCGTTCGGTGGCTCGCTCAGCACCGGTCCGAAGATCACCGGGCCGGTGCCACCGTCCAGCACGATCGTCGGCACGCCGAAGCTCCGTGTCTGTTCACACAGATGACGATGCTCCGACGCGACCTCCTCTGCCGTTGAGGGGTCTGCCCATGCAGCGGCACAGAGCCCGGGATCAAGCCCCGCGTCAGCCAGAGCCCCCTCCACCGTTGCCGGCTCGTCCAGGGTCTGGCCCTGCTCGTGGACGCGCCGGCCGAGCGCCTTGTAGAAGGCCCCGACAGCGGATCGGCCGGCGGCGTTGCGCACCGCCACCGCTGTGCGCAGCCCGCGTGCCGAGTGGGCATGCGAAGCGGCCTGGTCCCCCGATTCCTTTCCTGCGTTTTGTCGCTCGAGTGAGAACAGACCCCAGTCCAGCTCGATCACACCCAACTCCTCGAGGCGTCTCATCCATCGCGACGTCTGATAGCACCACGGGCAGATCGGATCGAAGTAGAAGCACACGCGTTCAGCCATTCGGTGGGCCTTCCCTTGTCGGAGTTCCTCAGGTGCAACTCCGCCGCCGGACCGATCATTCCGAGTCTGCCGAGTTCACCGACAAGCGTGTCCCCATCGATCAGCCGGATCAAGCAAAACAGCCGGCGATGAACCGATCGAAACCCTCGGGGTCGGCGGTGATCCGAAGGTGCCCGACGGCGTCACGCCGAACATCGAGGGCGGGGCAGAAGAATCCACCGGTGGGCGTGAAGAAGTGCGGTGAGCCAACCACCGAACGGGCAACGCCCTCGGCGTGGTCGTCAAGGACCTTTCGCCTGTCGGCCAGGTCGACCCGCAGGTCGTGAGCGTGGGCGATGTGTGTGAGCACCTCGGTGTC
>JACOTK010000063.1 GCA_016178435.1 Actinomycetota bacterium | reverse complement strand
CGATGTCCCCACCGAGAGGCTTGCCTGCACCGTGAACCTCGAGGATCGCTCGACGGCCGACCCGGTCGGGGAGATCAACGACGATCTGGCGGTCGAAGCGCCCCGGACGCAGCAGCGCCAGGTCGAGGATGTCCGGACGGTTGGTCGCGGCGATCAGGATCACGCCGGTCTGGGCATCGAAACCGTCCATCTCGACGAGCAGCTGATTGAGGGTCTGCTCACGCTCGTCGTGGCCACCGCCCATGCCCGAGCCACGATGACGCCCGACCGCATCGATCTCGTCCACGAAGATGATCGCCGGACTGGCGGCCTTTGCCTGCTCGAAGAGGTCACGCACCCTGCTTGCCCCGACGCCGACGAACATCTCGACGAAATCCGAGCCCGAGATGGAAAAGAAGGGAACGCCCGCTTCACCCGCGACCGCCCGTGCCAGCAAGGTCTTGCCCGTACCCGGAGGGCCGAACAACAGCACACCCTTGGGAATCTTGGCCCCCATGGCCTGGAACTTCGCGGGCGCCTGGAGAAAATCCTTGATCTCCTGCAACTCCTCAACGGCCTCGGCTGCTCCGGCCACGTCGGCAAAGGTGACCTTGGGTTGGTCCTTCGAGACCTGCTTGGCACGAGCCTTGCCGAACTGCATGACCCGATTCCCGCCGCCCTCGGCCGATTTCAGCACGAAGAACAGGATGCCGATGATGAACACGAAGGGGAGCAACTGCGAGACGAGCTCAAGCCACAGAGGACTCTTCTCCTGGTCGACCTTGAAGTCGACCTCGCCCTTGGTCAGCATGGTCGACACCTGATCGCCTGCTTCGCGGAGGTAGGTGGTCTCGAACTTCGTGCCGTTCTTCAGCTCGCCGACGATGCGGGAGCTTCGGTCCTTGACCTCGGCCTTGACCACGTCGCCGGCCTCCACCCGTTCCACGAGCTCGCCGTAGCGAAGTTTCCTGCGGTCGTCGCCTGACTTGAATGACTGGCTGGCCACGACAAGGACAACCAGCGCCATGACGACCCAGAAAGGCACGCTTCGCACATATTTCGTCACATCAAGGGCTTTCTAGCGAGGGATGAACCTCTTAGGCTAGCGAAGGTCTGCCCGAGTTGTAGAGGCGGACATCGGGAACATTCCGGTACCGCTCGTCGAAGTCGAGGCCGTACCCCACGACAAACGCCGGAGGTATGCGAAACCCTACGTAACGAAGCGGAAGCTCAGCTGTCTCCGGCTCCTCCCGAACGAGCAGCGCACACACCTCGAGCGAGGCAGGCCCCCTTGCGAAGAGGTTCCGTCGCAGGTACGACAACGTGAGCCCCGAATGGATGATGTCCTCGACGACGATCACGTGGCGATCGGTAAGGTCGAGATCAAGATCCTTCACGATGCGCACCACGCCACTGGTCTTGGTGGCGCTGCCGTACGACGAGACAGCCATGAAGTCGACCTCGACCGGCAGATCGATGGCTCGAACGAGGTCGGCCATGAACACGAAAGCGCCCTTCAGCACGGCCACCAGCAACGGTGGACGGCCCTCGTAGTCGGTGGCGATCTCGCGGCCCAGCTCATGCACCCGTGTCGCGAGGGCCGCCGCCGACACGACGACCTCACCCAACTCACGATCGTCGGTCACAGCTCCTCCATCTCGTCTCGGATCCTACGGCAACAGCGGTTCGCCCACCTGTTCGACCCTGCTCGGCTCAACCCTGCTCGGCTCAACCCTGCTCGCCTCGAGGCGGAGACGCCCGTGGCCTCTTCGTACCCGCCGTCCCCCGCCCACCTCGGTGGCTCGGGACAATCCGTGCGCGACGGCCAGCACCCGCTCGACCACGGCAGCGTCGGGCGGATAGGGCGGCAGCTCCGCTGCCAGCCATCGACGCACGGCCCGGCGGCTGAGCGGCAGGGGGGCAGCCGCCAGCGCCTTGGCATCGGTCGGGTCGATCTGCTCGGCGAGCAGGGACAGATAGGCAGCGTCGTCCCCGAGCAACAAGGCCGTTCGACTGGTCAACGCGGCGACATCTCGACCGACGACATCACCGAGCAGAGGCAGCACTTCGTGACGAACCCTGTTCCGGGTGAATGCCGGGTCCCGGTTCGATGGATCGTCGATCGGGTCGAGCCCGAGCTCCGCGCACAGTGCCTCGGTCTCGGTCCGCCGAAGGGACAGGATCGGCTTGGTCTCACCCGGACGCATCGCCGCCAACCCGTCGAGGCCCGCCCCTCGTGAGAGGTTCAACAGGACGGTCTCCGCCTGATCATCGGCGGTGTGACCGGTCATCGAGCCTTCGGGAAGGGCCGCTCTCCTTGCCAGACGGGCGCGTGCCTCGAGGTTGGGACCGGGTTCCACTTGGACGCGTTCAGCTCGAAACCCGGCCCCGAAGCGCTCGGCAGCCCGGCGCACGACATGGGCCTCGTCCTCCGAGCCCGATCGAAGGCCGTGATCGACATGCACGGCAGTGAGCCGGCACCCGGCCGCCGTCGCAAGGACGAGCAGGGCCAGCGAATCCGCCCCGCCGGACACGGCGGCACAGGCCGGTGTGCCCGGTCCAGGAAAGGTGCATCGCCTCAGAAGGTCCTCGGTCAGGCCCAAGGCCGTCACACTGCCTGGGCGCTCTGGATGCGAGCGATCCAGGTAGCAGGCTCACGAATCTCGTTCATGGACGGGAGGAACTGCGGGCCCTGCCAGACGCGATCCAACAGCTCCGTGCCTCCCGCCTTCTCCACGGCGTGCACGAATCGCTCGCCCAGGGCATATTGGGCCATCTTTGCCTCGAGGCCGATGATCTGGCGGCCGAATCGGGCGATGCCCGAAACGGATGCACGCCTCTGGCGAAGGACCCGGCTGAAGCGATCGGCGGATGGGATCCTGTCGGCCCCGGCACGGTCCATGGTCACGTCGCCATGTCCTTCGAGGAGACTCATCATGCCTCCAATCTCCTCGATGACGGCCCGCTGCTCAGGCGTCGCCAGGAGCACGGCCAACCCGCCGTCCTGGAGCGGGTTCACCCCCCTTCGCAAGGACCTGCCGAGACGCTGGAGAGCCGCCGTCAGTTGCGCAGGGTCGGCGTTCATCGGCCCGAGACCCGCCTCGACCAGGCTCAGGAAGTGAGGGCGCAACCACGGCACGCCCGTGAACTGCGCCCGGTGGGTGACCTCGTGCAGGGCCAGCCACAGGCGAAACTCGCGGGGAGGAAAGGCAAAGCGCTTCTCGAGGGCCAGGACGTTCGGGCCCACGTAGTACACGATGTCCTGGTCGAGGGCCGTGTCGTCGTCGACGACCAGGAGGTCGTACTGCCCGAGCACCTTGCCCGACATCCAGCCCAACAGCGCGCCCAACTCGGCGCCCGCGACAACGCGGGTGACGCGACCGGCGAAAAGACCGTTGGACATCTTGTCGGCCATACGACCGGAAATCGGGGCGAGGAGACGGCGGAACGAGGCCACGTTGGCTCGAACCCATCCCTCCCGGTCAACCACACGCACGCGGGCGGGGCCGGAATCCGACACCAGACCCGTGGCGACAGAGACGAGCGCCTCGGCCTCGGCCGTCAGCTCCGTGAAATCGTGAACGAGCGAGTGGGCATGATACGAGGCCGAGAACGGGTCGAGCGCCGCCACGCGAACGGCGACCTTCTCGGCCACATCCCACGCAATCGGATCAGGTGTCACGGGCACCACCGCAACGCCGACCGGCTACTCGGACCGGCGTGGAAACTTGGTCGACTGCAGCTTCAGATAACCGGCGAGTGTCGAGATCGCCGCGAGGACGGCGCCGCCGAAGAGCGCCACGCCGACCCAGTAGTGCCAAACCTCGGCAGCAAGAACAGGAGCCATACCTGCATCGTAGGCCCACCGGCGCCCATCAGGCGCAACCGAGCGCCTCAGATGGCGTCGGAGGCCTGGCTGTCGCTCTCACCCAGGGATTCGATGGCCTGCGCAATACGCAGTCGAAGGTCCTGGGGGACCTCGGTCTCGCGACAGCATCTGGAAACGACCTGGCGCAGCTCGACCTCGAAATCGAACGCCTCGACACAGCCCCCGCATTCGTCGAGATGGCCACGAATGGCCCCTCGACGCTCCTCGGTCAGCTCCCCGTCGAGAAAGGAGTAGAGCTCCCTGAGGGCTTCGAGGCACTGGTCGTCACATGCGGAGGCGCCCTCTTTTTCCAGATCAGACACGGGTTACCACCTCCTGACCCTGCTCCCCTTGGATCGATGCCTCGAGCTTGGGATCGACCAAGCGGCGTTCGACGGCAAAGTCGTACAACAAACGCTGGAGCGCCTTTCTTCCCCGGTGCAGTCGGCTCATGACCGTTCCGATGGGGATGTCGAGGATCTCGGCAATCTCCTTGTAGGAAAAACCCTCGACGTCGGCAAGCAGGACGGGAATCCGAAAAGTCTCGCTCAACGACTCGACGGCCTCGACGATCTCCGAGCTGCTGAAAAGGTCAAGGAGCTCGTCCTCGGCACTACGCCCGGCGCGGGACGCATCGAGCTCGCCGAGATGACGATAGAGAAAGAAATCCTCTTCCTGGTCCATCGACGTCTCGTCGGGGCGCCGCTGCTGGGCTCGATACCGGTTGATATACGTGTTGGTGAGAATGCGATAGAGCCAGGCCTTGAGGTTCGTGCCCTCCTGGAAGGAGTGGAAGCCTCGATAGGCCTTGAGGTAGGACTCCTGCACCAGATCTTCCGCATCGGCGGGGTTGCGGGTCATGCGCAACGCTGCCGAGTACAGCGACGGCATGTACTCCATCGCCAGATCGGTGAACTGGTCGCGATCAGCCATGGCGTCCCTTCATGCGTTTGGCGGTGAGAGCCCGCGGTGGGAATCGAACCCACGACGTTCTCATTACGAGTGAGACCCTCTGCCGACTGAGGTACACGGGCGTGCCATCACGTTATCGCGCCTATTCGCCTTGTCCTGTTTACCCACCCACCCAGCGTTCCCGAGGAAGCTCGTTGCCCATTTCCTACCAATTCTGTAGACTTACTGGTTATGAGCAACCTCGTCGTTGTCGCGGTCGCCGGATTCTTCGCCTCGATGGTCGATGGTGCACTCGGCATGGGATTCGGACCGACGTCGTCGAGCATCCTGTTGAGCAGCGGGATCACCCCTGCCGCCGTCTCGACCACGGTCAACCTGGCCAAGGTTGCAACCGGTCTCGCTGCGGGAGTCTCCCATTGGCGTTTCGACAACATCGATCGACGCCTCGTGATCAAGCTCGCCTGGCCCGGCGCGATCGGGGCCATGATCGGCACGACCATTCTGGCCAATGTCGACGGCGACGATCTTCGCCCGATCCTGGCCCTGCTACTGATGGCCGTCGGCCTACGGATCCTCTTTCGCTTCAGCCAGGCACTTCCCGAGGCCGACCACGGGGCCGAGGCACGCGTCCCGGGCAAGGCGCCGGCGTTTGACCAACGAGGTGTGAAAGCGGCAGCAATGACCGGAGGAGTCACCAATGGCCTCGTCGGTGCGTGGGGACCTGTCGTCACACCGTTCCTGCTCCAGCGGGGACTCCCGCCGCGCTACTCAGTCGGTTCGGTCAACACTGCCGAGGTTGCCGTGGCTGTGGTGTCCGCCGGATCGCTCGTGTCGTCGCTCGGAAGCGAAGGTCTCCAGGTGGGCGTTCTGCTCGCCATGCTCGGCGGCGGGGTGATCGCCGCCCCCCTCGCTGCCTATGTCGTACGTTTCCTGCCACCGCGCGTGCTCGGACTTGCCGTGTCAGGCCTCCTGTTGTTGACCCAGACTCGGGAAATCGCTCACTCCTTCGATCTGCCCGGCAGTCGCTGGATCGCCTACCTGGGTATCCCGGTGTTGATCGGTCTCGCTCTCGTTCGCCCGCGTGTCACCCGCCGGATCCGTCGGACGCGTGGCGCTCGTCAGGCGCCGAGCGGGGACAGACGAAGGAACAGCGCCTGAAGCAGCAGGGATTCGCTGGGGTTTCGGACGAGGTTCTCGGCGCTCCGCTGAATCGCATCGAGCGAGGCGAGAGCCTCCGAGGTGGCCGAACCACCGACGGCGAGCGCATCTCGATAGCAGCCCGCCAGGACCGCCAGCCCGAAACGGAGCTCCTCGGCTCGATGGCGCCGAAGCTCACGACGCTGCGTCGCCTCCAGCCGGCGGCGTCCCGAGCCGCGCTCGCCATAGGTCGCCACATGCTCCTCCATACGGCGTAATGCCTCCTCCTGGGCAACTCGCAATGGCCCGGCGGCCTCTTCCACGAGGGTGAGCGCCTCCTCGGTCAGGACCGCCACCGTTGCGCCGGTCTCATCGAGACGGCGTGGCACCTGGGCCCAGAACGAGCGACGGCTCGCCAGGTGCTCATCGCCCACGAGCAGAGACGCCCGCGTGAAATCACCGGCCGCCGCCTGGGCCGCAGCAAGCGCCTTCTCCCTCACAACGCCACGCCCGACGAGCAGGGACACCAGCATGTCCTCGGGAATCGGGTCGAACGTCACGCGGACGCAGCGAGAAGCAATGGTGACCAGCTCCGGCACCACGGTGTCCGCGACGATGACGAAGATGGTGCTCGCCGGGGGCTCCTCGATCGTCTTCAGCAACATCGGCCCCACCTCACGCACCCGGTGGAAATCGGTCAGCACCAGGACCTTTCGATCTCCCTCCACAGGACTGCGGGCCGCCACCCTGATGATCTCCTCGGCGTCCGAACGCAACAGGAATGCGCCCTCCGGCTCGAAGAGGGAAACGTCCGGGTGCTCGCCCGCAAGCGCCAGACGACACGTGCGGCAATGCCCGCAACCGCCCTCGGCACACAGCAGCGCACCGGCAAACGCCATGGCAGCATCGTGGGACCCCCGACCGGGAGGGCCCACGAGGAGATAGGCATGCACGGGATGGGTCGCCGCCGCTCGAAGTTGGCCGATTGCCTCGGGTCTGGCAACCAAGCCCGAGAAGACGTCCGCCAAGTCCCCTGAGGTCACGACGACTCACCTGTCGGCCGCTCGGACGCCAAGAGGGCGAGACGGGCGCTCACCACCGACCAGATGCGAGCTGCCACCTCGTCGGGCGTCCCCGTCCCGTCCACGACCAACCAGTGATCGCCCTCGGTCGAGGCAAGGGCCTCGAAACCGACGCGCACCCGTTCGTGGAACACCCGGCCCGCCGCCTCCAGCCGATCCGTCGGATTCCCCAGCCTCGCGGCGGCCTGATCGGGGGGGACAACCAGCAGCACCACGACATCGGCAGCGGCGCCGGCGCAGGCAAACGTGGAGAGTGATCGCACATCATCGAGCGGCAGGCCGCGCCCATACCCCTGATAGGCCAGGGACGACCCGACGAACCGGTCGCTCACGACGTCGGTTCCCGCCTCCAACGCCGGCACGATGACCTCGGCAACGTGTTGCGCACGGGCAGCCGCCATCAAAAGGGCCTCGGTACGGGGAGCCAATGCCGCCGAGGCCACATCGAGCAGGATGTGACGAATCTCCTCGCCGATCTCGGTGCCACCGGGCTCGCGGGTCAGCACCGCACCGAGTCGATCCGCCAGGCGCTTCGCCTGAGTGGACTTGCCACACGCCTCACCCCCTTCCAGGACGATGAGACGCCCCCGACGGACCGCCGTCATGACGGCTCTCCGCCGGGAGTTGCCTCGTCATGACGGGTTACCCCGTCATCGACGTGGGCAATGTTCCGCAGGGTCATGGTTGCCCAGGCCCCCGCGAAAAGGATGATCAGGGCGGCGAACCACAGGCTGAGGCGAACGCCGGACAACACGATCTCTACGCTCCCCAGGGCGATCGTCCCGCCGGCGATATGAGGTGCAAGCGAGTCGAGGCGGTCCGCAAGCAGGGGTCCGAGGGTGAACGACACCAGCAGGCAAAGGCGCACCAAGGTGTAGAGACTGGAGAAGAT
>JACOTK010000062.1 GCA_016178435.1 Actinomycetota bacterium | reverse complement strand
TGGACCGGTCGCGTGAGGTAATCAACGGAGACGCAACACACGGCGTCGTCGATGCACTCATCCGGGAGCGGAATGGCGGGGTCGACGTTGAGATCATGTACCAGGCGCTCGCTCGCCAGGGTGTTGGCCGCGAGCTCGGCCTCATTCATCCCGAGCACCCGAAGATTCCGGGGCGGGTGGTGGAAGTGAGAGACCCACGAGCTCATGAGATCAAGGACGTCACCCTCGATCGTCAGCTCCGCATAGAGATCACCCACAGTCGCGATGGCAGCATCATCGATGTGCGTCACCAGGCGCGGCATCGCATAGAACGTGGCATCGACACCCTCGTCCATCCGTGCAAAGAACCCAGGTGGAAACTCCCGGTCACGTTGGCGCCCATCCCCCACGGGCTGGACCGTAGCCGACCACCGGCACAGTCGCCGGCTGGGCAGTCGTTCGACACCGGGTCGGTCGCCACTCCTAGATTGAGGCCATGACCGCTTCGTCCTCCGTCCAGTTGCACATCATGGTTGAACCACAACAGGGCGCCACCTATGAGCAGCTCCGCGCCCTGGCCGTCCATGCCGAATCGCTGGGCTTCGCCGGATTCTTCTCCTCGGATCACTACCTGATGATGGGAGGGACCGACCCCGGACCAGGCCCACTCGACACCTGGACAACCCTTGCCGGCCTTGCTCGCGACACGAAGCGGCTGCGGCTCGGCTCCCTGATCACTCCGGTCACGTTTCGCAGACCCGGCCCTCTCGCCGTATCCGTTGCACAGGTCGACGCCATGAGTGGCGGGCGTGTCGACTTCAGTCTTGGCGCCGGCTGGTTTCCCATCGAGCACTGGGCCTACGGCATTCCATTCCCCCCCACCCCGGAACGGTTCGACATGCTGGAGGAGCAGCTTGCGGTCATCTTCGGCCTGTGGCGCACACCCGACGGCGAGCACTTCTCGTTCAGCGGCAGGCACTACACGGTGGAGAGCTCACCCGCTCTTCCAAAGCCTGCCCAGCGACCCAACCCACCGCTCATCATCGGCGGCCAAGGTCACAAGCGCACGCCGAGGATCGCCGCCGAGTGGGCTGACGAGTTCAACCTGCCCTTTGCGCCGCTGGAGACATTCGTCGACCGGTGCAGCCGCGTTCGGGCCGCCTGCGATGCAATCGGCCGTGACACCACAACCATGCGCTTCTCCGCGGCGCTCGCACTGTGCGTTGGAGCCGATGAGGGGGAGTTCACCCGCCGGGCAGGCAACATCTGCCGAGAGCCCGACGAGATCAGGGTCAACGGCGCGGCGGGACTCCCGCACGAAGCCGTGGCCAGGATCCAGGCCTATGTCGCAGAAGGCGCTCAGCGGATCTACCTCCAGGTGCTGGACGTCACCGACCTCGACCATCTCTCCTTGGTCGCCGACCAGGTCATGCCCGCCCTCCAGGGAAACTGAGGGACAGCGGACCAGCGTCACCCCCCACGCCTCATGGAGATCAAGACCGCCCGTGTCAAGCCTCGGTACCCGCTTGACGCGGTGACTTCGGTACCTGGTTGACAGGTCGGGTTGGGTCCAGGCGGCGTGGTCCTGCTGCGAAAAAGAGGCTTTGGTCTCCTATCGAGGAAGGGACATGCGCCGATGGTCAGGACATGAGGAAGATTCGACGAGTACGCGTGCTGGATCCGCGCGGCATCGTCGTGGGTGGCTTCGTGCTTGTGTCGGCTCTGCTCGGGTTGTCGGTGACGATGCTCGTGCGGTCGGCGGACCAAGATCGCCGGGCGATCAGATATGCCCAGGTGGTCGTCGAGGAACCGCTCGGACACCTTGGGGATGCGATCAGGGCGAACGCCGAAGGCGAGAGCCTGTTGCAGCAAGCGGTGGTCGCCACGGGTAATGAGCGCAACACCTTGCTTTCGCGGTCCCTTGCGGCCAGAGAAGCGGCTACGGGAGCGTGGACGAGTTACCGCTCCAGCTCGATGGGCCTGCCGGGCGAAGCGGAGCTCGCCGCGACCTACGAGCGTCATTTCGCCGCCGGGAAGGCCATCACCGGAAGCGTGCTCTTGCCGATCATCGACTCGAACACACCAACGGTTCTCCCAATCGAGCACATCACTGCTGCCGAGCGGGACCGACAGAGCCTGATCGCGCTGCAGGACATCTACGAGCGTGAGGACCAAACGGCTCTGGCTTCGCTGGACCACCAACGCGCGAGCGAGCACTCCGTCGTCTTGATCGGAGGGAGCGCAGTGGCGGTGCTGCTACTCGTCGGGTTCGGGTTCGAGCTTCGAGTGGCCCGTCATGCGGTCACCGACCGACGCACGCGAGCGACACTGGCTGAGCTCACCGAGTTCGAGGGGCGGCTCATCCGGGCACTCGAGTTCGCCGACAACGACGATGACGCGTTCAGGGTCGCATCCCGAGCATTGGTGGACACGCGTCCCGATGCCGCGGTGTCCATTGTCGCCGCCGACGCCGGCCAGGCGACGCTCACTCCGATCGGCGAAGCACCGTCCTGCGGCGTGGAGCGCGTGGCGCAGTGCCGAGTGTGCCGATCCGGCGTCCCCCTCCAGTTCAGCGACTCCGGTGCGATCGACACGTGCCCGGTGCTCGCGACCGGCGCAGCCACGCCGTGCTCCGTGACCTGTGTGCCGGTGTCGATTGCCGGGATGCGGGCCGCGGTCGTGCAGCTGACCGGTCCGGTTGGCACACCGCCCGACATGACTGTGGCCGTGCCCCTGATCGTGCGTCGGCTCGGGGATCGCATCACGACGATGCGGGCACTTTCACGATTTCAGCTTCAGGCGTCCCACGACCCCCTCACGGGACTGCTCAACCGTCGGAGTCTCGAGGAGTCTGTTGGCGGGCTCACCGCCGATGACACTCCGTATGCGGTCGCGTTCGCGGACCTGGACCACTTCAAGCTGCTGAATGACGTACACGGCCACGACGTCGGCGACCGTGCGTTGCGAGCGTTCGCGACCATGCTCAAGACAAGCCTGCGGCCCGACGATCTCGTCGGGCGTTGGGGCGGCGAGGAGTTCGTCGTCGTGCTCCCCGGCTGCGACCAGCAACAAGCCATCGAGGCCATGGACCGCGTACGAGCACAACTGGGGTCGGAGGCGTTGGAGGGTTCGACCGTGACCGTGAGCGTCGGCGTCGCGGTGCGCGACCCGGCCGAGGCGTTCGACCAAGCCGTCGCCCGCGCCGATCAGGCGCTCCACGTGGCCAAGACCACCGGCCGAAACCGCGTCGAAGCGTGGCAGGTCGACCCACCGGACGCAGCGGCGGCCGGAGGTGAGGAGACGGCGCGGGATCGCTCGCTCCGTGAGGAGGGCAGACGTCGTGCGGCAGTGAAGGTCGACGTATCATGACGTGGCCGCCTGTCACTGAAAGTGTCTCCTGGGCTGTGGAACTCGATGAGGTAAGAGACATCAATCGTCCCAGCTCAGGAGACCTCTCACGCGGATACGCGCATCACCTCACACCCAACGAGCCAGTCACTGCAACCTCCGACGTTGGGACCCCGATGACCGGACAGATCCCCTTGAGCACCCATCGATCGGTCGCCAAGCCGATGATCTGCGAGGCAGCGCTGCCGGGACGGGCTATACCGCGCGGCACCGGGCTGCCGGACTCCGCGACAGGGCGGATGAACTCCGAGACCAGGCAGCAGAGCTCCGAGACCACGCTGCGGTCTTGCGCGACGAGGTGGCGCAGCTCCGACTCCACAGTGGAACCATCGATGCCGAGTCCCTCCAGCGCGACCGCGAGGCGGACCAACGCGACCGTGATGCCGAGCAGGCCGAGGCTTCGAACAGCAACAGGACGGTGTCCTCTGACGACGAGGAGTGCGTCACGAGGGAGTTGGCGGCGACCGACCGTCTCGAGGCCTTCCACGATCGTGCCGCCGCTGCACAAGAGCGGACAGCAGCCATGCGCGACCGCTTCGCCTCTTCCCTCGACCGCGGGGCGTCGGCCGCGGACAGAACGCTGTCCGGTGTGGATCGCAGCGAGTCTTCAGAGGACCGCGAGTTTGCGGCAGAGAGCCTCGAAGCGGCGGCGCTGGGCGCTCTGACCGGCGCGTACCTCCGCGGTGCAGGCATGAGAGAACTGGAGCGCGACCTCTCCAGGACGAGGCGCGCCGAGCAGGCGTTCGCGGTCGCCTTCGTTGATGTTGACAAACTCAAGGAAATCAACGACAGCGAAGGCCACCTTGCCGGCGACCGTCTACTGTGCGAGGTCGCTGCGTTCTCCTCAATCACGGTTGGGCACCGTGCAAGCGCTCCTTCGTCGGCGTGGTGAGCGTGAGTAGGCCGCAGAGGCAGTGCGCGAGCGCGAGGTGCCACTGCGCCATCGCCGGTGAACCCCTGTCGAGCGTTGAGGCCCGCTCGGGACAACAACCGGTGCGAGCGTCGTCTGCTCAGGCCACGCCCTCTGGCTCCGGGCCACGCCATGTGATCTGACTTGCATCGGCCGCGTACGAAGTCTCGATCAACTCCAGCGAGGTCTCCGACTTCGTCCCGACATCGACTTGGATTACAACACCCAGGTCGGTCGGGACTGCCTTCGCCGCGTCGGCGAGCCACCTTCTCACCGCCTCGCGGTCTGCGTCGTGCTCGACGACGGCGAACAAGGCTGCCCGCGGAGGATCGGTCGACTCGTCGAACTGCATCAGTACGTCGTGCACCTTCGCGGCGGTATCTCGGCCACCCGGTCGGCGAACTCGCCTCGCGATGTCCTGCGCCAGCGACACCAGATGATCGGGTACGGCCGGACGGTCGTAGCGGAGACCGAGCCACGTCTTCAACGCGGACGAGCGACCGTCTGGCAACGGCGGTTCCCGAGTGGCGCGTGCGACGTGGTGCAGGAGGGCTGGGCTGACGCGCTCGGGAGTGCCCTCGGCTACTACACACCTCTGGTCATCGACACGCAACTTCCGTGACCGGATTCCCCAATCGCCAGTGTCGTCCTCAAGAACGGGCCGGATCTCGATGACGGCGTCGTTGTTGTCTGGCATCGCCGCGGCAAGGTCGCAGTCCTGTGATGCGATGACCCACACGTCATCGTTCATCGTCTGCTCGGTCGGCTGACCGTCCGAGCCGAGGATGTGGCGCCGACCGATCAGGTCGAGGTGAAAGATGCTTCCTTGCCGCCAGCCATCGGCGTAGAGGCTTTGCGGCTCCTCGCGTTCCTCAGCCATGGAGTCACTCGTGGAGCGCTGCGGTTGCCTGCCCAGGTTGAGCCGGGAACCGTCCCTGCATCATCCGAGACGTCCGACGCGGCGACGCGACATCCGATGCAGCGAGCCAGGCACCCGTGAGATCCCACACCGCGACGTGGTCGAGTGCGTTCGGCTCCCCCTCGGCTGGTGGTGTGCTCAGGAGTCGATTCAGTTCAACCGAGTCGCCTGCCGCGACCAAGTTGAGCCGCTCGAGAAGACCATGGAGCTGCGCGATCCTTGACGGCAGCTCAGGGGCGCGGGTGAAGGTTGACGGTCGACCATCAGCGATAGCTGCGATCGTTGGATGGGTCGTCCCTACGAGCTCAGCCAACGTGCGCGCGGACCACCCAGTCCACGCAAGGAGTTCGCGAACCTGTCGTTGCACGCGCGGCGCTGGCCGAGGGCTACCGGGCGGGAACGTGACCCAAGAGTCCCCAAGCAACACCTTCTGCGACACGCGCCGACCGGGGACGTCGGCGGTCGCATCCCAGATGCCAATGTCGATTGGACTCGCAATGTCAGACAGGGTCATTCAACGTCCTCGTAGCCAAAGTACTCACGGCCCTCATCAGTGAGCGTCCACTTGAAGAACCTGTCGATCTGGCCGTGCAGTGCGAGGAACTGCGCGAGAAGACCGTCGATGTCGAATCGCTGCGGCACGGCCACGAAGAGATCGAGGTCGAGCAGGTACGCCGCGTTCGTCGTGACGATCGGAGGCACTCCCGGGATCGCAGCGCTGGGTCCTGCGAAACCATGTCGCACGAGAGCGCCAACGTCACCAGGGCACGCCCCCAGATCGTTGGAAGGCGGGCACGCGAGCTGCGTTTGCGTGATTGACCCGGTCACCGTCGCATCGGCTGCAACAACACCCGACGCGATCCATCCCGTCAGCTCAGGTCGGAACCAACGCGCCCACGCATCGTCGTCACCCGGCGGTGGTTCAGCGAGTGACAAGTATCGGACGCCGAGACGGTCACAACGTCGCAACCCTTCGACCGCCGCCAAGGCATCGAGCACCTCGCGGAACCGGCCAGAGAAGTCCTCGATACCGTCGTACTGCTCGCCGACCGAAAGCGTTGCGCTTCCGGCAGCGAGCACGAGCAGGCGGCCATCATCGTCCGTGAACTCCCATGTGACGGACGTTTCGACCTCGGGCGCGCTCGGACCGCCAGGCCCGACCTGGAGGGCGAACTCTTGAACGCGCTGCTGCTCCATGTAGGGGAAGAGGTCGCGCAGCCGATCCTGCACCGGGGCGACGCCGGGGAGCGTCTGTAGGCGTGCGATGAGCGGGAACCGGACCTGCGCAAGGGCCTGCGCGAGCGGAGCGCGCTCTAGGCGGTAGCGGCCGGCCCCTTCAAGCTCGAACACTCATCCTCCTGCTTTCCACGTGCTTTCCACCACCTTATCGACAGCAGCGGCCGGTTCTGTAGTCATTCCGCCCGCTGCCGCGGAGGAGCGGTGCACGATGGAGGCAGTGAGCAACGACCTTCAGCGACTCTGGGACCGTGCGAGAGCGCACCTTGAGCGCGCCCGCGATTCGCTCACGGACACGCGGTCCGCAAGATCCGCGAGCACATCTCTGCTGCGCAGGAATGGTTCGAACTCCGTGGCTTGCTGAACAACTGGGACCCAATCGGCGTGTATGACCCGGAGACCAACTTCCCCGCGGACGAGTAGGACTGCCTTGAAGCACCTCTCATGGGACGACTTCGAGCTGGCTAGACGCCAGACGAAGTCGGCGGATTCCTTGAGCGCGAACTTCGGGATCACTTCGGGATTGACCCGACGCCCAGTCGTCCCAGCGAGGTCGCTGAGCGTCTCGTCGACTGGTTCGCGACGACTGCACGGCAGCGGCTGGCCCCACCGGTGCCATCGCGCCAAGACATCGAGCGGATCTTTACGAAGGTGCAGGCCGGCAGCCTCACGCGAGAGCAGGCGTCGCGGTGGGCAGCTCAGTGGGTCGGCGCGTTCGAACCGGCCGTGGAGGACCGGGTCGCGTGGTCAGCCCTTCGCCACCTCGCTGGACTTGATCTACGCCATGGGCCCGATCGGCCGTACCTGCACGACGAAGACCAGATCGCTGGATGGCTCGAAGACGGTCACGAGGGGCGGTAGCCGCAGTACCGTCTCCGTTGTGGCACGGAAGTGGCCGCGGACGACAGGGACTCCGCGATCGAAGCCCTCACGATGCGACAGCACCGTCCCTGACCAGGACTTTTATGGTTGGTGGAGACGATGGGAATCGAACCCACGACCCCCTGCTTGCAAAGCAGGTGCTCTAGCCAACTGAGCTACGTCCCCGTGTCCGTGAAACCGACACGGCGCCTTGTTCTCTCACGATGAACCGGTAAAGCTGTTGGCTCAGGCCATGAACAGGGCATTTCAATCCTAGCGTTTCCGACAAGGTTGCCCTGAAAGATGAGGACTGCACCGATGCCTCCCAGCCAAGCAAGCAGCACCCTGACCTCCGTCGGCCTTTCACTCGAAGACACCCTCGCGGAGCGATACCAACGGGTCCGCTCATTGACCGAGCAGTTGGCGGCACCCCTCTCACCCGAGGATCAGACCATCCAGTCGATGCCTGATGTGAGTCCCACCAAATGGCACCGTGCCCACACCTCGTGGTTCTTCGAGACCTTCCTGCTTCGCCAAGAGCTGTCGAGCTACCAGGACTTTCACCCCGCATTCGGCTATCTCTTCAACTCATACTACGAAACCGCC
Organism: Actinomycetota bacterium; assembly: GCA_016178435.1. Lineage (GTDB taxonomy): Bacteria > Actinomycetota > Acidimicrobiia > Acidimicrobiales > CADCSY01 > JACOTK01. Next base: position 758 of record JACOTK010000062.1, on the reverse strand, counting down.
GGCCCGCGGCACGCTCGCCACGAGCGTGGACTCGTGTCCCGACCGGGCGCCCACGAGATCGGCGCCTACCGAGACCACGTCGATGCCGCCATGGCCGACCTCTTCGAACGTCCCCTGAGCTCGGAGACCATCGAGCTCGTCGAGCTCGGGCTCCATCACGAGCAACAGCATCAGGAGCTGCTCCTGATGGACATCAAACACGTCCTCTGGTCGAACCCCCTGCGACCCGCCTATACGCCGTCACGTGTTCACGCGGGCGTTGGCCTGACCCCCGACCCAAATCCGAGTCGCACACCTCAGTGGTTGGCACACCCGGGAGGGTTGGTCGAGATAGGCCATGATCACGCCGCGTCCGACCGCTTCACATTCGACAACGAGGGCCCGCGCCACCGCTTCCACCTCGAGCCGTTCCGGCTCTGCAGCGCGCTCGTCACCAACGCAGACTGGCTCGCCTTCATGGACGGAGGTGGATACCGGCGGGCGGACTTGTGGACCTCTGACGGCTGGGCCGCAGTGAAGGCCAATGGATGGGAATCCCCGCTCTACTGGGAACGCACCGACACCGGGTGGGAAACCTTCGGCCTGGCGGGCATGACCGCGATCGAACCGGACGAGCCGGTCATGCACATCAGCTGGTACGAGGCGGACGCCTACGCCCAGTGGGTTGGTATGCGCCTTCCCACCGAAGCCGAATGGGAGACCATGGCCGGCGCCTCCGACGGGTCCAACCAATGGATGGCTTCCCTGTGGCAGTGGAC
>JACOTK010000214.1 GCA_016178435.1 Actinomycetota bacterium | reverse complement strand
CCGATGCGAGGTGGATCGAGTCGGCGGGCTTCAGCGATCGCCCCGCGCTCTTCGCCTGTCGCAGGAACCCGCGAGCGAGACGCATGACCGACACGGAAGGCTCGACGAGGAGCATGGGAGAGGTTGGCGCCCAGAGCTCGTCGATCGCCTGCTCGCGCTCCTCGCTCAGCTCGATCCCGAGGTCGCCGACTGCGTAGGCCACCTCGACGATCGACAGGGTCGACGTGACTGAGGTTCTCTTCTCCTCGGCGCCTCGCTGAGCAGTTGCTCGACGATGTCGACTCGGTCGGCCTCACCGCTGATGTAGGCCGGGAGGACGTTCGCGTCGAGGTACTCCATCGGTTGGTCAGACGGCATCGCGAACTCGGCGGATCAGGACCTCCGAGGCCGGCGACCCCGGGGCTGGACTGACCGCGCCGCGCGCTCTTCGGAAGGCGAAAGCGCCGACGCCTTCCTCGAGCACCTGGACGTCGGCGACGCGACGGATCGCCCTGGGACGATCGGTGATCTCGTCGCGCGTGATCATGCCGGTGACTTCGACCATGCGGCCCCACGCGTCCCGCATCAGATCTTCCTGGTCCTCGGTGAGGTAGCAGGTGACGGCCTTGTCGTGGACCAGGTCGTAGAGGACGAAACGAAGCCCCTTGCGCTGTTGCAGCGTCTGGACGCGTCCTCGAATCATCCCGAGGACCGGCTTCGATCGAACTGGGGACGGGCCGCCCTGGTTGCGGTGGACGAACGCCACCTCCTCGTCGGCAGTCTCGAAAACCACCTCGTGGTCTTCGTCGACGGCGATCTCACTGATGGTGCGCACGAGGCGCAGCACCGGCCGGTCGAGTTGCGCCGGGTGCTCGCTCACGTGCCGAGCGACGGCGATGAAGTCCAAAACCAGGGTCGGGACCAACTCGGCGTCTTCATCGGAGACCGGCAGCGGCGCGGCCGTGAGGATCGCGCTGCCGTACTCCAAGCCGCTGATGACCCACTCGATCCTGGTGCCGGCGTCCCGTTCCTTCGACAGCTCGGTGAGCACCTTGGCGAAGTTCGAGGTGGCCTTGGCGAAGTTGGCGACAGTGACCGATCCGTCGAGCCGGAGCGTGACGAAGCTGCTCATCACGCGGCTTTCCCGGCGTCGCTTCGAGGCCGAACGGCCCGCCGCTTGCTCGGACTCGACGGACACGGTCAGGCGTTCCACGTGGCGAAGTGTACCGATTTCGTGGTCATGCGTAGATTCTTTTCGCAGCGCCGAAGCCGACTGGCAGGCGCCCACCTCCGGCCTCTCTCTTCCCGACTGCAACCGGCCAGGAGAGGGATTCACCGATGGCAACGTTTGGAATCGAGGGCATACGGTATTTCGGCAATGCCCGGGCGAACAAGGTCACCACGGCGGCTGACTTCACCTACACCTTCAACATCTGCAACGGCCTCGACGAGGCGCTGCGTGATGCGGGCCACACCCGTGGCTTCTACTGGGCCAATCAGGACTGCTGGGGGAACGCTTCTTCGTCTCACCGATGGCCGGCGAGCCGTTGCCTATCACGCCTCGGGGGCCCTCGAGTTCCACGGCGGCATCGAGCCGATGGCCGATCTGTTCGAGGAGATGTCCGACACGAGGAGCCTGACCTCACTGGTCAAGAAGGCAGCCGGTCGACTCGATGCGCCGTTCTGGAGGATCAAGGCGGCAGCGGCCGACGCACGGGCCAATCAGGTGAGCCCGGTGCTGTGTCGTGCGATCGGGGCCTTTCGCCACATGATCGGCGAGGTTCCCGTGCTCGGTGCTGCGTCGATGGCCGTGCAGCTCACCGGCTCGGGCGCCTTCGATGTCGTGCGCATGCACCATCTTGGCGATCGAGCGGTTGTCGCCAAGATGGTCCCCCACGCCCACGACAAGGTCCTGGCCGACAGCGCATGCCAAACGCTCTTGGGTTTCGAGGCTGAGCGATGCTGGTTGAGCAGAAATCTCACGCCTGCTGACGGAGGCAGCTCGCGTTCTTGCACCGCAAGCGCCGAGAACGGCAACTCGACCTCCTCTCGACCTTGGCGGTTGACACGAAACGCCTCCTCTGTGCGAAAGGCCGACGCTCGTATCATCAGGCGATGCGGAACTGCTGACCAATCTGCCGGCTACGACACGCCTGAGACCCGAGCAAACCGAGCGGCAGGATTCGGTCGGTTGACTCCGGCAACTTGTTGGCGGCCGGCTGCTCGTAGGAGCGAGGCGATGGTTTCCTTCACACTGCGGGACTCGGTTCTCGCCGCGGCAGCAAGACGATCGGGTCTGACCTCCCCGGAGTCGATACAGGCGAGGAACCGGTCCTCTGCCTCGGCCCAATCGCTCACGTGATCGCTCCAACTCCCGGCGATCTCCAACCACGCCACTTCCTGCGGACGCAACTTGGCGTCGAGACGACCACGTCGAGCGGCGCGCGACACGACCTTGATCCCATCGGGGAGTCCGGTTGGCATACGGACCGGCACGGCAAACGTTTCCCGCCGGGGCACCTGGGTGGAAAGACCGAGGGCAAGCGCCGCGCTGTATCCCGAGGGGCCGATGCCGTGGTTCAGCCCGGTGATCTTCCTGATGATGTCGGAGGCAGATGGCGCTGCCATGCCAAAGACGGTATGGGTCCCCCGCCAGTACAGCCCACGGCGGATACGCCGCAGCGCCCCGCCGGCGTGCAGGTCGGCGAGGGTCTGATCAACCGCGTTGGGGTTCCCAAGATCCTGAAAGTCTTCTGGACCCCAGAAACGGTCGCCACCTCGATCGATGCGAGCACGGACGGTTGGCGCTATAGCTGCCTCCAATGAGCCTTGCTTCTCTCCCATGGCCACATGATACAGTATCTCGTCACGAGTAACTAGCTTGAGGATATGCCCATGACGGACAACGACCGCCAGAACACCCCAGAGTTCTCCGCTGAGCTGGTGGGCGCCGCCGAACACCTGGGCATTCCGGTCTTGGCGGTGGAAAAGGACTACTGGGTAACCCGCGCTCTCCGAGGCATGACAACCAAACACCGTGAAGGCTTTGTTTTCAAGGGCGGCACCAGCATCACGAAGGGCTGGCGGATTGGGAGGCGTTTCTCTGAGGACATCGACATCCTCGTCGTGCAACGGCCCGAACCCGACAGCGTCAATGGCCGCGAAACGATCCTCAAGGCGATCTGCGAGGCGGGTGCACGGGCCTGTGGCGCAGAGCCACAACGCCTCCACGGCGGAAAGGGGGAGCATCGCACCGTCAGCGTTGCCTACCCTTCCAACTTCGCCGGCGACGGGTCGCTCCGCGACCACGTCCGCCTCGAGCTCGGTTACTCGGGTGGACCAGCCCCATCCCAGACCCAGAGCCTCACACCCCTCCTTGCCGAAGCACTTGTTGCCCTCGGCGTCGATATATCCGCCAACCCCGATCTTCAACCTGTCGACGTGCAATGTCTTCACCCCGGGCGGACGCTCATCGAGAAGATCATGATCCTCAACTCGAAGATCCAGCCATCGACCACACGTGAGGAGATCGTCGTCCAACGCATTGCTCGTCACTTCTACGACGTCCATGAATTACTTGGCGACAAACGAGTTCAACAGCTGCTCACCGACCGAGCCACCTTCGAGGTGATCGTCCAAGAACATCTACGAGTGTCAGAGGCCTTCGGCGGAAGCGCTCCGAGACCGAAGGGGGGATTCGCCACTGCGTACGCTTTCAACGCGCCGGGAGCGCATCGGGCTGAGTTGCGTGACGCCTACACCGAGGGCATCGATGCGCTCTACTACGGCCCCGCTGATGAACTGCCCACCTGGGAAACGATCGAACATCGTGTTCACGCAAACGTCGACTTGTTGTGACGTCGTTGCTCACATCGGAGCCGACATCGGTTCATTCAACGGGTGGGCGGACGAGCCCCTCGCGATAAAGGACTCCAGTGGGCTGCCGGCCACTTCGGGCCTCTCTCTTCCCGACTGCAACCGGCCAGGAGAGGGATTCACCGATGGCAACGTTTGGAATCGAGGGCATCCGGTACTTCGCCAATGCCCGGACGAACAAGGTCACGACGGCGGCTGACTTCACCTACACCTTCAACATCTGCAACGGCCTCGACGAGGCGCTGCGAGATCCGGGCCACACCCGTGGCTTCTACTGGGCCAATCAGGACTGCTGGGAGAGCGACATCCGTGACACCGACCAGGGCGGCGATGACGTGACCCCGTGGAACGGCGGCAACGTGGCCTGGGAGCGCAGCCACCTCAACCGTGACCACCTCTGGGGCCACGGCAACGTCGATGCCGACCTGGCGCCGAGCCAACAAGCCTGCCTGCTGTGGCGCAGGGGCCGAACGCTCCTGCGTCTCACCGATGGCCGGCGAGCCGTTGCCTATCACGCCTCGGGAGCCCTCGAGTTCCACGGCGGCATCGAGCCGATGGCCGATCTGTTCGAGGAGATGCCCGACGCGAGGCATTTGACCTCACTGGTGAAGAAGGCAGCCGGTCGACTCGATGCGCCGTACTGGGTTGGGCGAGACGAGCGGTTGGTCTTCGAGCGTCTCTGGAGGATCAAGGCGGCAGCGGCAGACGCACGGGCCAATCAGGTGAGCCCGGTGCTGTGTCGTGCGATCGGTGCCTTTCGCCACATGATCGGCGAGGTCCCCGTGCTCGGCGCCGCGTCGATGGCCGTGCAGATCACCGGCTCGGGCGCCTACGACGTCGTGCGCATGCACCATCTTGGCGATCGAGCGGTTGTCGCCAAGATGGTCCCCCACGCCCACGACAAGGTCCTGGCCGACAGCGCATGCCAAACGCTCTTGGGTTTCGAGGCT
>JACOTK010000228.1 GCA_016178435.1 Actinomycetota bacterium | reverse complement strand
GTCGGGGAGTGGAAATCCGGGGGTCGCACCGAGGGGTCGCGTGCTCAGGTCCTGCGTGCGCTCGCCTCCGTGCCCGGGGTCTACGTTCCCTCCCTCTACGAAGCCGCCTACGAGGGAGGCCGCCTGGTTGCCGTCACGCCGCGGTACCCCGATGTGCCCGCCAAGGTCGAGAAGCGCACCATTGCGGATCTGGCCGACTGGCCCTACCCGAGGCGTCGTCTGGTACCCCTCACCGAGGTGGTGCACGACCGTCTGAACGTCGAGGTCTTCCGGGGTTGCACGCGCGGTTGCCGATTCTGTCAGGCGGGCATGATCACCCGTCCGGTTCGCGAGCGCCCTGCCGATCAGGTGCGTGAGATGATTCGGGACGGTTTGCGACGGACCGGCTACGACGAGGTCGCGCTCACCTCGCTGTCCACCGCGGACTTCTCGGGCATCGAACAGGTGGTCGCCGACACCTTCGACGACGCGACAGGTTGCAGCCGGGTCTCGGTGTCGCTGCCTTCGTTGCGGGTCGACGCGTTCACCGTCGGCCTCGCCGCCCAGCTTCAGCGTGCTCGACGCACGGGGCTGACGTTTGCCCCGGAGGCGGGCTCGTGGCGCATGCGCCAGGTCATCAACAAGCTCATTCGTGAGGACGACCTGTACGGGGCCATCGAAGGGGCGTTCAGCCAGGGTTGGCGGCGGGCGAAGCTCTACTTCCTCACAGGCCTGCCAACCGAGACCGACGAGGACACGCTCGGCATTGCCGAGTTGGCGCGAAACTGCGTCGAGGTCGGTCGCCGACACAGTCGCTCGGCCTCGATCACGGTGTCGGTCGGAGGCTTCGTGCCCAAGGCCCAGACACCGTTCCAGTGGTTCGGTCAGAACACGACCGAGGAGTTGCAGCGCAAGGTCAACCTCCTGCGGGACGACCTTCGTCGTGACAAGGCGGTGCAGCTGAAGTGGCACGACCCGAAGGCGACGCTCGCCGAGGGTCTGGTGAGCCGTGGGGACCGCCGCATGGGCCCGGTCATCGAGCGGGTCTGGCGCAACGGGGGCATCTTCCAGGAGTGGTCGGAGCACTTCCGCCTCGACCTGTGGACCGAGGCCATGGCCGCGCACGGGATGAGTGTCGACGACGTGGCGCATCGGCATCGCACGGAGGATGAAGTGCTCCCCTGGGATCACCTCTCGGCAGGTCTGCACAAGGACTTCCTCTGGCAGGACTGGCGTTCGGCGTTGGAGGAAGTGGGTCTGGAGGACTGTCGCTGGACGCCCTGTTACGACTGCGGCGCCTGCACGGGCTATTCGATCGAACATGTCGTCGCCTCTGCCACGCCGCCGGCGGGAGGCAGTCAGGGCACGGGCCAGGATCTCCGCAGTGGGGGCGTGGTCCCCGTCTCGATCGTGCCTCGGCCCATGGTGAAGGCGGGGTCATGAAGGTTCGTCTGCGTTTCACCAAGACCGGCAAGGTCCGGTTCACCAGTCATCGTGACGTTGCTCGCATGTGGGAACGTGCGTTGCGACGGGCCGATCTGCCCGTGGCGTATTCCGCGGGGTTCTCCCCCAGGCCGAAGCTGTCTTTCGGCCTGGCATTGTCAACAGGTCATGAGTCCATGGCCGAGTATCTCGACGTCGAGCTCGCCGACCAATCGGTGGCGCTCGACGTCGTACCCGTTGACGTCGACGCGTTGGCCACCCTGCTCACCCCGTTGCTCCCTGTGGGCATCGAGGTCGTGACGGCGGCCGAGATCGCGCCCGGCACGCCTTCTCTGCAGGAGTCGGTGACGTCATGTCTGTGGCGCATCGAGGCCGTGGGTTTCGATGTCGCGATCACGGAGCAGCTGGTGACGGCCGCGTTGGCCAAGGACGAGCTGCTTGTTACCCGTACACGTAAGGGGCGAGAGGTCACCGATGACCTCCGTCCTGCCATTCGCTCCCTCTCGGTTGTCGGCCCCACGGCCACAGGCACCGAGCTCGAGGCTGAGCTCGGCGTCCACCCTCGCAGCGCACGACCCGCCGAGTTGCTCGGCGGCGTGTTTCCCGACGGCGTCGAAGAGGGCCGGGTTTGGCGATTGGCACAATGGATCTGGAGCGACGGCGCTCGAGTCGAGCCGCTCGTCGGAGTGGCATCGCCCGATGCGACGTCGCCCCCGCACGCCCTGGTGCGTGTGTGATGAGAAGGGAACATTCCCCATGTCCGAACCTGTACCCCAGGTCCCAACCGTGGCTCCGGCCACAACGAGCAGTGAATCCCGGACCGAGCCATCCGATGCGCCTGAAGGGCCCAAGAAACCCCGGCGCCGAGGCTCGCGAGGGGGCAATCGCAGCAGATCGGGCTCTCAGGGCCCCGTCGGTGAGGTCTCGTCCTCGGCTTCGGGGGAGCCGGTGGCGAAGGAGGCCAATCGCCGCCCCGAGGAGTTGCCGGAACGCCTGAGTGAGAATCGGCCCTCGGCCGCCGCCGCCGACCGGGCCCTGGTGCGCAAGCCCCAGATCGGCGACTCGATGCCCGCCCCGCCCCTTCCGCCGAGCGCGGCCAACGCTGCGCCGAAGTCGACCTCACGGTCGCGACCACCGAAGAACACCGGTCCGGCATCCGGACCCGACTCCGCACCGACGAAGGACGGCTCCACCGGCGCGAGGTCGTCGGGCTCGTCGGGCTCCCCGAGCGCGGAACGGCGTCGGCGCCGGGGAGGGCGGGGCTCGGGCAAAGCGGCCGAGACCGCCGACCGGAAACCCGTCTCGGCGGCGATCGACGGACCACTGGACCTTGACCTCGACGAGCAGGAACTGACGCGCCGCCGTGGTCGGGAACGCAAGGGCCGTCCGGTCGGGCGCTATCTCATGTGTGCCCAGGTGCGTGACGGGGTCACCCAGATAGCGGTGCTCGAAGGTCGCTCGCTCCTCGAGCACTACGTCTCCAGGGTGTCCGACGACGACTCGCAGATCCACGGCAACATCTATCTCGGCCGGGTGCAGAACGTCCTGCCGGGTATGGAGGCGGCATTCATCGACATCGGCACGCCCAAAAACGCGGTGCTCTACCGCGGTGACGTGCAGTACGACGCAGAGGACATCGTGGAAGGCGCCGGCCCGGCTCGCATCGAGAGCATCCTGAAGGCCCGCCAGGCGATCGTCTGTCAGGTCACCAAGAATCCGATCGGGGCGAAGGGCGCTCGTCTCACCCAGGAGGTCTCGCTTCCGGGCCGCTTCGTCGTGCTCATCCCCAACTCGAGCACCTACGGCATCTCCAAGCGGCTGGCCGACGACGAGCGCAAGCGACTGCGGGGCATCCTCGACAAGGTCAAGCCGGCCAATCACGGCCTCATCGTCCGCACCGCCGCGGAGGGGGCGACCCGTGAGGAGTTGGAACGCGACGTGATCCGTCTCCTGGGCCAGTGGGACCAGATCGAGGCGTTGTCCAAGGCATCGGCCGCTCCGACCCTGTTGTACCAGGAGCCGGGGATGGCGGTTCGGGTCATCCGGGAGGAGTTCAACGCGACGTACCGAGGGGTGATCATCGACGACCCGGTGTTGTTCGAGGAGGTCCACGGCTATGTGGCAGGCATCAGTCCCGAGCTGGCCGATCGCGTCGAGCTCTACGACCGCACCAGCGAGCCCTTGCCGTTGTTCGAGCTGCATCATGTCCACGAGCAGTTGCTCAAGGCGCTCGATCGCAAGGTGTGGCTGCCCTCCGGAGGCTCGCTCATCATCGAGCGCACCGAGGCGCTGACGGTGATCGACGTCAACACCGGCAAGAACGTGGGGAAGTCGAACCTCGAGGAGACGGTCTTCCGGAACAATCTGGAAGCCGCCGAGGAGGTTGCCCGTCAACTCCGCCTGCGGGACATCGGTGGCATCATCGTGATCGACTTCATCGACATGGAGATTGCGCGCAACCGGGACGAGGTCATCCGAACCTTCCGCGACGCGCTGGCCCGGGACAAGACCCGAACCCAGGTGTTCGACATCTCGGAGCTGGGTCTCGTCGAGATGACTCGAAAGCGCATCGGTGAGGGACTGATCGAGTCGATGTCGGGGCCGTGCGTGGCGTGCGATGGTCGCGGTCTGGTTTTCGACCAGTCGCTGCTGGAATGACCGGTCCCGGCCGCCGGGTCGGGTCCGCCGGGTCGGGTGCGCCGGATCGGGTCCCTCCGGTCAGTCGTCGGGTTGACCGATCAGTCGGGTACCCGCAGCGCGACCCGGTCGTCCGCGTGGGTCGGGTCGAAGGCCAGCCGGAGGAGAAACTCGGCGACGTGAGCCGGCGGACGCAATCGGCCCTCTCGATGAAGTCGTTGAAAGCGTTCGACCTCGGGGAACTGCTCGGGCGTGCTTGCCCTGACCTGGGCCTGCATGTCCGTGTCGATGACACCCGGCGAGACCGCGTAGGCCCGCAGCCCCGAGGCATCCTCCTCCAGCCGTATCACCTCGGTGAGGCGTTCGACCCCTGCCTTGGCCGCCGCATAGGCCGACCAACCGGCATAGCCGTGCGAGGCGGCGCCCGATGAGATGTTGACGAGGACGCCACCTGGGCCGACCTCGTGGCGATGCCTGATGAACACCTGCGACCCGTGCACCACGCCGAGCAGATTGATCCGGAGGTTGGAGGCCACCTCGATGGGGTCCAGGTCTCGCAGCGGGCCGATCGGACCGAGCACGCCGGCGTTGTTGATCCACAGGTCGATCGGGCCGAGCCTCTCCGCCACCCGTGACGCAAAGCCCTGCATCGCCACCGCGTCGCCGACATCCACGGCGGCGGTCACCACATCGACCGTCGTGGGAATGCTCGGCACGGGTTCGTGGCGAGCGCAGAGCCCCAGTTTCAGGCCGTGTTCGCCGAACGTGCGGGCCATCCCGGCCCCCAGTCCACGGCTTGCCCCGGTGATGACGACGACCCGCCCGGCGAGGATGGTCGTCGAACGGTCGGGGGCCACCTGGTCATGCATCGACTCAGGGTACCGGGCGGGGACTTCCCGAATGACCAGGAGTCCGGTAGGGTAGTTCCCCTATGTATGCAGTCATTCGAACCGGTGGAAAGCAATATCGCGTCAACGAGGGTCAACAGCTCGATGTGGAGCGTTTGGGCACCGATGGCGAGGTGAGCTTCGAGCCCCTGTTGTTGGTCGACGGTGAGACGGTTCTGTCCACCCCCGCCGAGTTGCAGGGCGCCAAGGTGGCTGCTCGTGTCGTGGGCGATGCCAAGGGCCCCAAGATCCGTGGCTTCACCTACAAGAACAAGTCGAACAACCGTCGTCGATGGGGCCATCGCCAGCACTACGCCACCATCGAGATCACCTCGATTTCCCAAGGGAGCTGAGCCATGTCAAAGACCAAAGGTGGCGGTTCAACGCGCAACGGCCGTGATTCGAACGCCCAGCGTCTGGGCGTCAAGGTCTTCGACGGCCACGCCGTCGGCACCGGCGCCATCATCGTTCGTCAGCGGGGTACTCATATCCACCCCGGTGAGAACGTGGGTCGTGGCGGCGACGACACGCTGTTCGCGCTCGCACCCGGCAAGGTCAAGTTCGGCTCGCGCAAGGGGCGCAAGCTGGTCGACGTTCTGCCCGGCTAGATATCCCACGGCCCGTAGGTGTCAAGCGGCGAGTTCGGCTCGGTGGCCCCAGGCTGTGTGTTCGTCGTAGACCGTGTGGTGGCGCAGGCAGCCGTGGAGGATGCCGACGAGGCGGTTGCCCAAGGCTCGGAGGGCTTGGTGGTGGGATCGCCG
>JACOTK010000227.1 GCA_016178435.1 Actinomycetota bacterium | reverse complement strand
TTCGGTGAGGTGGACGTCGCGTCGGTGCCCCGCCTGCGTGAGCAGCTCCACAGCCTCGTCGCCGAGGGGAGGAACCGTATCGTGGTGGATCTCGACGGTGTCGGGTTTCTCGATTCCACCGGCCTCGGGGTGCTGGTCGGGGCGTTGAAGCGGACACGGGCACATGGGGGCAGTCTGGGGCTCGTCTGCAATCAGCCTCAGATTCGCAAGGTGTTCGAGGTGACGCGGCTGACCCGCGTCTTCGACCTGTATCCCACCGTGGGTGAGGCAGTCGACGGCGCCCCCCGGGACGAGTGACCCTGTCGTGAGCGACGAGCCGGATGCGATCGCCAAACCCGATGAACTGCTCGCACTCCATGACGTGACAACCGAGATGTTCGCAACCCTGCAACGCTGGTTCAGTGTGCCCGAGACCGTTTCGTTGGACCTCTCGGCCGTCGATGCCGCGGTGCTCGAGATGGGTGACCCGGTCATGGTGGCCGCCATGGCCATGCGGAAGTTGCAGGCGCTTCACCTGTTGGCAACCCCGGGCGTTCGCACGACGACGGACATGGTGGTGACCATCGTGCAGGACCTTCAGCGCGCGCTCATCCAGGCCCCGGCCATGCGGTTGAAGTTGGCGGCGGAGCGCACCGACTGGGATGCGGAGTTTGCCATGCTGGAGGGTTCCGACTCGCCCTCCAAGCCGGAGGAGAGCGGGCACCCGGCAGGTCACGCGATCAGCCATGAAGCACCACGATTCAACGATGATCCCGATGCGGAAGCCGACCAGTTCATGGTGCTCCACGAAAAGCTCATCAAGGCCGCCGAGGCCGTGATCATCGCTTCCGAAGGGGAGATCCGCTATCTGCTGTGAGAGGGCCGGCGGATAGCCGGGCCTCCGTTGCATGTCGAGGCTGTTTCGCCGAGCGAAGACCGGTGAAACGAGTCGTGTCGTTCTCATAGGGTGCCCTCTCCGCTGAACCTGTAAAGTCATGCGGCTTTGAGAAGCCCGGCAGTTCCTGAGGGGGATGGACATGAAAGTCGACTTTTCGGTATCGGATTTCCTATACCGGGCCGAGAACGTTCACGGTGACCGCGTCGGCATCCATGACGAGCCGGATGCTCCGGGTGGGGGGCTTGGGTCGCTCAGCTACAGGCGGGTTGGCCAACTTGCGAGAGCTCAGGCAGCCGGACTCGATGCCCTGGGAGTGGGCATGGGCGAGCGCGTCGCCATCGTGTCGCAGAACTCGGCGCGCATGTTCGTGTCGTTCTTCGGGGTCTCGGGCTTCGGACGGGTGTTGGTGCCCATCAACTTTCGACTCAGCTCCGCGGAGATCGAGTACATCATCGAGCATTCCGGCGCGACGGTGCTGATGGTCGATCCCGAGCTCGCCGATTCCGTTGCGGGTATTGACGTCAAGCACCGCTTCGTCCTCGGTCACGACACCGACGCGGCGATCTTCCCGGAGGGGGTCGAGCCGAGGCCTGCGACACCCGATGAGGACGCTACGGCTACGATCAACTACACCAGCGGGACGACCGCCCGCCCGAAGGGGGTCGAGCTCACGCATCGCAATGTCTGGGTGAATGCAACCACCTTCGGATGGCACGCCGGGGTGTCGATGCGAGACGTTTATCTGCACACCCTGCCGATGTTTCACTGCAACGGCTGGGGCATGCCGTTCGCGGCGGCGGGCATGGGAGTGCCGCAGGTGGTCCTGCGCAAGGTCGACGGCGCCGAGATATTGCGGCGCGTGGAGCAACATGGTGTGACGTTGCTGTGCGGCGCCCCAGCGGTCGTGGCGGCCGTGTTGGAGGCCGCCCCCGGCTGGGATGGCCCCGTGCCGGGGGCAGGCACGACCAGGATCGTTGTGGCGGGCGCTCCACCGCCCACGAGGACCATCGAGCGAGTCGAGACCGAGCTCGGCTGGGAGTTCATCCAGATCTACGGCCTGACCGAGACCTCTCCCCTGCTGACCATGAATCGCTCGCGCCAGGAGTACGACCACCTCTCACCGGGCGAGCGTGCCGTGCAGCTCGGACGTGCCGGAGCGCCGGCGGTCGGTATTCGCCTGAAGACCGACGATCAGGGAGAGGTGTTGGCCCGCGGCAATGTGATCCTGGCCGGCTACTGGAATCAGCCGGCCGAGACGGCCGAGGCACTCGATGGTGGTTGGTTCCATACGGGCGATGGCGGTCGGATCGACGACGAGTTCCACCTGTCGATTGTCGATCGCAAGAAGGACGTCATCATCTCGGGCGGTGAGAACGTGTCGTCGATCGAGGTCGAGGATGCGCTGTTCTCCCATCCCGGTGTGGCGGAAGTGGCCGTGATCGGTGTTCCGGACGACAGATGGGGCGAGACGGTCAAGGCCCTGGTCGTCCCGGCAGCCGGCCACGAGGTCGGGGAGCGGGAGTTGATCGACCACTGTCGTGACCGTCTGGCGCACTACAAATGCCCCACCTCGGTGGAGTTTCGTGATGTCCTCGATCGCACCGCGACGGGCAAGCTCCAGAAGTTCAAGCTTCGAGCACCCTATTGGGAGGGCCACGACCGACAGGTGCACTGATCGACAGG
>JACOTK010000226.1 GCA_016178435.1 Actinomycetota bacterium | reverse complement strand
GCACCTCGACCGGTTCACCGAGCACGCCGATGCCGACGAGCTGATGGTGGTCCACCAGGCGATGACGGGTGAGGCGAGGCTGCGTTCCCTCCTGCTCCTCGCGGAGGTCTGCCCGTCCCCGGCGGAACCCACTCGAACCGGGATGTGACGCCCGGTCGGGAACCGGGTGCGCTGCATGTATCAACTCCACGACGTCGGTGCTCATTCCTGGCATCCAACTGCCTGGGGAGACCGACCGCATGTTTCATGAATTTTGGGAAGCCGACAGCGATGATGGCCCCTCTGTCCGAGTCACCCGACAATTGCTGACGCCCGACGGCGGAGTGCCGGTTGCATGGACCCTTGCCTACGGAAGCGCCGCACGATTGAAGGTGCGTCGAGGCCGCATGCTCAGGCCGGCGAAACGGGTTCTGCTGCGGCTGATCGGTTTTCCCTGACCGGCGCCTTTCCTGACCTGTCGGGCAAGCCGTGGTCGGGGGTTCGCCGGCGGGGATGCCGTCAGGCGGGAACGCGGTTGCGTGCCCAGATGTCGTTGCAGTCCTCGCATGCCGACTCGGGGATCACCCTGGCACGCATGAGCGTGGCGAAGAGCACGCACCCGAGGCAGAAACCGAGGACCGATTCCAGCGTCGCGGCCACCAGGATGGCGCCCACGGCGATGTCTGCGGCGCCGGCTGCGCCGAAGGCGAAGTGCAACACCAGCGCGGTCACCGACAGGCCGGCGCCGATGCCCTGGGCGAATCGCTTGGGGGCGCCGGGCACGAGCTTGGCCTCGATGTTCAGCATCGGTGTCAGCGCGCGGGTGACGGCCTGACCCCACGGGCTGAGCGTCGGGCCGGTGAGGACGCGGGCCACGAATCCGTAGGCGAGGGGGATCAGCAGGAGCGGCTGATCGAGGAGCAGCGTGGCGGCGCACAACACCACCACACCGGCCGCGACCAGTCGGGCCGACACCTCGTTGACCGGGTTGGGAAAGCTGAAGAGCTCGTTCACGCTTAAAACCCTACCAGTTGGGTCAGGAATTCACCACGGGGAGGATTCGAGCCGGTGTCCCGACGTCACCTCGGGGCCCTGTGCCCTCGATGTGTCGCTCGAGGGCACCCGGATCACCGTCCATCCCGCCCGAGCGTCGGGCGAGGCGACAGGATGGTGCGATGACCGGCGATGATCGCTCCGTCCCCACGGTCCCCAGGGCACTCGTCGCCATCGGCGACTGGAGCCGGCAGTTGTTGGTGGGCGTGGCCGCAACCGTGGTGTTGGGCTACCTCGTCATCCAGCTGTCGGTGATCGTCATCCCGGTGTTGTTGGCCCTGTTCCTGGCGGCGGTTCTCGAGCCGATGACCGCGTGGTTGCGTGCCCGTGGGTGGCACCGGTCGTTGGCGGCGACCGTGGTGTTCACGCTGAGCCTGGGGGTCATCGTCGGGCTGCTCGCATGGATCGGCACGAGCGTTGCCGGTCAGTTCGACCAGGTGGGCGATCAGGCGCAGGAGGGCGCCGAGGAGATTCGCGACTGGATCGAGGACACCTTCAACGTGTCGCCCGAGCGCCTGGAGATGTTCCAGGATCAGGCATCGAGTGCCCTGCGTGAGACCGGGGGAGGCGGCATCTCCCGACAGGTCATCGGCGGCGCCCGGTTCGCGCTCGAGTTCGTCGGCGGGTTGGTGCTGACGCTGTTCACGCTCTTCTTCATCCTCAAGGACGGTGAGCGCATGGCGGCGTGGGTCGACGAGCGTTCGTCGCCTCGCTATCGAGATGATCTGCAGGAAGCCGGGAAGGTCGGGCGCGAGATCATGAAGCAGTACCTGTATGCGACCGCCGCCACCGGCCTCATCGATGCCGTGCTCATCGGCGCAGCGTTGTGGGTGATGGGGGTGCCCCTGGTGTTGCCCCTTGCGGTGCTGACGTTTCTCGGGGGGTTCCTGCCCATCATCGGCGCCACGGTTGCGGGCCTGGTTGCCACGCTCGTGGCCCTGGTCGCAGGCGGCGTTGGCGATGCCGTGGTCATCCTCGGTGCCACGATCGCCGTGCAACAGATCGAGGGAAACCTGTTGCAGCCGCTGATTCTCGGCCCCGCCCTTCGCCTGCACGCGCTCGTGACCGTGTTGGCCGTGGCGGGGGGTCTGGCGATCGGCGGCATCCTGGGGGCGTTCCTGTCGGTGCCGCTCGTGGCTTTCGCCGTCCAGATGGGCCACTTCTACCGGACCCGTACTGACGGGCCCGCCGCCTGACGATGCCCGCTGGTCTTGATCTCTGGCATCGGCTGCTTCGTTGTTGGAGGTGTCGAAGCACAGCAACCCCCTGCCGGAAGGGCACTCTCATGGTGAATCGTAAACGGAGGCCCTCGCCGGGATCTTGCGGCCCGGCAACGCCGGGTCGAACACCACCGCCGATCACGTCGAGCTCCTCGCCATGGCGTTGGCCCAACTCCCCGTCGATCCCGAATTTCCCGGTGGCCCGAGGGGACCCGGGCGATCGCCCGCCGCGAAGAACCCCACCCCGGCGCCCAACTCTCCTTCACCGACGACGACGGCCACCGCTTCCAGGTCTTCATCACCAACCAAACCGACCCCGACGTCGCCTACCTCGAAGCAGTGCAACGCGGCCGAGGCCGAGCCGAGAAGCTGATCTGCAACGCCAAAGACACCGGGCTCACCAACCTGCCCTCGGCCGACTTCGCCATCAACGCCGCCTGGATGACCGAAGCGCTCATCGCTCATGACCTGCCGGCGTGGATGCGGCTCGTCGCCCTCGACGGCGACCTCGCCCGCGCCGAACCCGACTACTGAAAGGTCCGGGTTGGGTAATCGTGAGGTATCCGTACTCCGTAACGGCCTCCCCAAGTACAAACCTCACTTATACAAACTTCACTTGGTACAAACTTCACTTGGTACAATCCCAACATGGATCGTCCAACCGAGCTCTTCGACCGGGAGGCCGAGTGGTCTGACCTCGTCGATTTCGCACAGCAGGGTGGCCCAGGCATCCGACTGGCCCTC
>JACOTK010000225.1 GCA_016178435.1 Actinomycetota bacterium | reverse complement strand
GTCGCCTTGCGACGCCCGACGTTCCGGCCTTCCCCTACGCCTCGTCGCTCGAGGCCCAGCTGCTGATCGGAACGGCCGACATCGTGACGGCCCTCCGGTCCCTCCTCGGCGAATAACCCCGCTCCGGGATCAACCAGCCGGCGCCCCTCTGGCGTCGGTCGGGCCGGCCTCGGTGGAGTGGGAGGATTCCGACCCGGGAGCCCCCTCTGGCGTTCCCGGATCCGGTTGGCCGAACCCCCGACCTGCAACGATGGAGAGCGCCGCACCCGTGAGACCTATCAGTCCACCGGCCACAAGTGCCGGCAGGAACTGCCGATCTCGAGCGCGATCGCGTACAGGGTCATAGCGGAAGCGACCGAGCGCCGCGAACTGCTGGTCGCTCAGCACATGGCGGCCGGGCCCGATCTCGTCGTCCAGGTTCAAGACCTGATCACCGACCTGCTCGATGAAGAGCACAACGTCGTCGTCGCCGACGCGGGCTGTCACGCGCCAGACAGCGACGGGCTTCGACCCGGTAGGCGTGAAGGTGCTCGCCTCGACCTTGCCGTTGAACGTTGCTCCACGCACGCCACTTTCCTCCAACGCGCGTCGGGCAAATCGAGTCGCATCCGCCGCACTCATGGGCTGAGGATCGATGCCTGCCGCATGGATGCCCGCTGCGAAGCATGCGAGAATCGTCAGGGCGACGAGCAGCCTGCGTCCCATGGCCATCCTTCAACGACCGGCAGGATCCGGAAGTACCACGACCTCGCCGGATCCCCTGATCAGCTCGCCGATCCTCCCGGCAGGTTGCCCCGCATCGGCAAGAACGTCGATCGCCCGATCGGCATCGTCTGCTGCCACCACCACGATCATGCCCACTCCCATGTTGAACACCTTGGTCATCTCCTCGTCGGCCACGTCACCGAGTCGTTGGATCTCGCCGAAGATGCGCGGCACGGACCATGAGCCGCGATGGACCACGGCATCCACCGTCTCGGGCAGCACCCGAGCCAGGTTGCCCGGAATCCCTCCGCCGGTGATGTGCGCAACCGAGTGAACGGCGACGCCCGCACCGAGAGCGGAGCGGACGGCCGGAGCAAAGATCACGGAGGGTTCGAGCAACTCCTCGCCGAGCGTACGGAGTGCCCCGACCCAGGCAGGCCCATCCAGGGGAAGGCCCGCCACCTGGAGCAGCACCCGCCGGGCCAACGAATACCCGTTCGAGCGCAGACCGGGCGAGGGAAGGCCGAGGAGCACATCGCCGGGCCCGACCATCCTCGAGCTCAGGATCTCGTCTCGCTCCACCACACCCACCGCGAAGCCGACGAGATCGAACTCGCCCGGCTTCATGGCACCCGGATGTTCGGCCATCTCCCCCCCGATGAGCGCGCAACCGGCCCGGCGACAACCCTCGGCGACTCCCGACACGAGCGCCGCGGCATGATCGGGGTCGAGACTGCCAACCGAGATGTAGTCGAGGAAGAACAGCGGTTCGGCGCCCTGACACACGAGGTCGTCGACACACATGGCCACGAGATCGATGCCGATCGTGTCGAAGCGCCCCAGCGCCTGAGCCACCATTGCCTTGGTGCCGACACCATCGGTGGCAGACACCAGGACGGGTTGGCGATAACGACCGGGGGGAAGCCCGAACAACCCGCCAAAGCCCCCGATGTCGCCGATGACCTCCGGGCGATAGGTCGATCGGACCATGTCCTTGATGCGAGAGACAGCCAGTTCACCGGCATCGATGCTGACTCCGGCGCCCTCGTAGCTCTCACCCAACGGGTGGAACCCCCAGGGACTCACGAAGTGGTGGCTGCGACAAGCCGTCTCCACGCCCTTCGAGCACACCCTTGTGCAGGGTAACCGGCACGCCCACCGGGTATTCGCCACTGAGACAGGCCGAGCAGAATCCCGCACCAACCGCTCCGGTCGCCTCCAGGAGGCGGTCGAGGGTGAGGTAGGCCAGGGAGTCAACGCCGAGGTAGTCCCGGATCTCGTCGACCGTGAGGTTTGCCGCGATCAACTCGGAACGGTCCCCGGTGTCCATCCCGTAGTAACAGGGCCAGCGGTAGGGGGGCGACATGATGCGCAGATGCACCTCGGCCGCGCCTGCTTCACGCAACATGCGCACCAGTGCTCGGGACGTGGTTCCCCGGACGATCGAATCGTCGACGACCACGAGACGCTTGCCTTCGATGTTCTCGTTCAACGGATTCAGCTTCATGCGCACCCCGAGGTTGCGCAGCTCCTGGTTCGGGGCGATGAAGGTGCGCCCGATGTAGCGGTTCTTGACGAGTCCATCGCCGTACGGGATGCCCGATGCCCGGGCAAAGCCCTGGGCCGCAGGGATGCCCGACTCCGGCACCGGCATGACCATCGCGTCGCTCGGGGCGCCGGCGGACCCGCCTGCGGTTCCCTGTTCCCCTCCTGCCTGGCGTGGGGGCGGCAACGGCGCCTGCACGGCCAGTTGTTCGCCCATGCGTTGACGTGCGAGATGCACGTTCTGGTTGTAAAGCCGGCTGTCGGGACGCGAGAAGTACACGAACTCGAACAGGCACAAGGTGGGTTGAATCCGTTCAGGACTGAACGGACGCAGGGATCGATACCCGTTTGCGTCGATGACCACCATCTCACCGGGCTCGATCTCCCGGACGAAGTGGGCGCCGACAACATCGAGTGCGGGGGTCTCCGAGGCAAGCACCCAACCACCGTCGAGCTTGCCCAGGCAAAGGGGCCGAAAGCCGTTCGGGTCTCTCGCTCCGACCAGGTGCCCCTCGTCGATCAGCACGAACGAGAAGGCACCCTCCAGGCGCGGGAGCACACGCATCAGCGCCTTCTCGAGGTCCCGTCCGTCACTGCGCTCGCCCCCATCGGCTTTCATCTCGGCAGCGAGCAGCTCGGCAACCAGGTCGCTGTCGCTGGCAACGGTGCCTTCGAGCATGCCCGCCTCGTCCGCCAACGCCTGGGTGTTGACGAGGTTGCCGTTGTGCCCCAGGGCAAACTGCGCGTCGCCGATGTCCCTATAGACCGGCTGGGCGTTGCGCCACGTGCTCGAACCGGTGGTGGAGTAGCGGGTGTGGCCAATGGCAAGGTGTCCGACCAACGGCGCAAGCCTGCGCTCACTGAACACGTTCGTGACGAGACCCATGTCCTTGTCGATGATGATGGTCTTGCCATCGCTCACCGCCATGCCCGCGGATTCCTGTCCCCGATGCTGCAGGGCGCACAGCCCGAGAAAGCTCAGCTGCGCCACAGGCCGGCCCGGGGCATAGACCCCAAAGACGCCGCAGGCCTCTTTCGGCGAGTCGTCATCGGTGTCGATCACAGGGTCCATCGTGCCACGGCCATGCGGTTCTCGCGTCAATGCGTCGCACCGGCGGCGAGCGCTTCGGGAAGGGTCCCATGCCAGGCCGCCGCCACGGCCGAGACCTCCAGATCCAGGAGGTCGTCCACGACCAGACGAGATCCCCCCGCTCGACCCAGAACCGTCAGGGGAACTCCGGCGGCAACGCAGCGCCGTTCGACTTCTTCGAGGTTCGCCGATGCGACCGCTGCGACCACACGAGAGCCTCCCTCGGCGAACAACTCGCCGAAGCCGGTCATGCCGGAAAGCCGGGCCCCACAACCCGATCGGGCAACCATCTCGCCGAGCGTCACGGCCAGGCCGCCGTCAGCCACATCGTGGATGCCCCCCAACAGGTCGTCCACCACCAACGCCCGGGTCGTCCGTGCAACCACACCGTGCAGCAGGAGATCGAGGTCGGGCAGCGACCCCACGGGTCGGCCGTCCCCGTGATGAAGCGCCGCCCAGCGGGAGGCGCCGAGCGCCGCTGTTCTCGGACCGATCAGCACGACCTCGTCGCCCTCTGACCAGACAACTCCCGGCGGGGGTTTGTCCAGGCGATCGATCACGCCGAGCAGGCCCACGACCGGCGTCGGGTCGATGTCACGGCCCCGGCTCTCGTTGTAGAGACTGACGTTTCCACCGACCACGGGGGTGTCGAACGCGAGACACGCCGCGGACATGCCGTCGATCGCCTCCGACAACTGCCACATCACCTCAGGGTGCTCGGGATTGCCGAAGTTCAGACAGTTCACCAGCGCAACCGGTCGAGCCCCGACGCAGGCCAGGTTCAACAGTGCCTCCGAGACCACCATCGCCGTACCCCCTCGGGGGTCGACCGCGCACCAACGATGGTTGCCGTCAGTGGTGAGGGCGAGTCCCCGACCTGTCTCGACGCCCGTCTCGGGATGCTTCAGGCGAAGGACCACCGCGTCGCCACCGGGACCCTCGACCGTGTTGAGGAAGAGTTGGTGGTCGTACTGACTCGACACCCATGTGGTGTCCATGAGCATGGCCAGCAGATCACCGCCCGGATCGACCGGATCGACATGATCAGGGATGGCCGGCACCGGATCCGGTCGACGCAGCGGCCGGTCGTACAAGGGCGCCGCATCGTGCAACGACGACGCAGGAACGTCGGCGAGCACCTCGCCGGCGAAGCCGTCGAGAATGCGGAGCCGCCCGCCCTCGGTCACCCTGCCGATCACCGTGGCTCGGACTTCCCAGCGCTCGCAGATGCTCAGGACCGCGTCGAGGTCATCGGGGGTCACGATGGCCAACATGCGTTCCTGGCTTTCACTGGTCATGGTCTCGAACGGTTCCATCCCTCGTTCACGCAGGGGAACGGCGGACACGTCGACATCCATGCCGACCCCGCCACGGCTCGCCGTCTCACTCGTGGCGCAGGTGAGGCCTGCGCCACCCAGATCCTGAATGCCGACAACCAACTTCGCGTTGAGCAACGTCAGGCACGCCTCGATGAGTCGCTTCTCCTCGAAGGGATCGCCCACCTGAACGCTGGGTCGCTTGGCCTGCTCGGTCTCCTCGTCACCGAAACCCGCCGAGGCCAGCACGCTCACCCCACCGATGCCGTCACGTCCGGTCGCCGAACCCAGCAGAACGGCCAGATTGCCGACGCCTGAAGCCTGTCCCAACACCAGCCGATCGGTCGGGAGCAGACCGAGGCACAACACGTTGACCAGCGGGTTCTCCGCATAGGTCTCGTCACAGACGACCTCGCCACCCACCGTCGGGACGCCCACCGAATTCCCGTATCCGGAGATCCCGCTGACGACACCTTCCAGGATCCAACGGCTGCGGGCATCGTCGAGCGGACCGAAACGGAGCGGGTCCATCAGGGCAATCGGTCGTGCACCCATGGTGAAGATGTCCCGCAGGATGCCGCCCACGCCGGTTGCGGCGCCCTGATAAGGCTCGATCGCCGAGGGATGGTTGTGACTCTCGATTCGAATGGCCGCTGCGATGTCGTCGCCGACATCGACCACGCCGGCATTCTCACCGGGCCCCACCAAGACCCACGGCGCCTCGGTCGGCAATCGCTTCAGATGAACGCGAGAGGACTTGTACGAACAGTGCTCCGACCACATGACGGCGTACATGGCCAGCTCGAGGTGATTCGGCTCCCGCCCGAGGATTCGAACGATGTCGGCGGCCTCGTCGTCGGTCAGGCCCAGGGATCGATGGAGGGGAACGTCCATAGGTGACACGCTATCGGAACAGGGCCCACTCAAATCATTCCGGTAAGCCTAGTTGCATTTCTTGAAACCATCTTGTTGACTTATTCCTTATGCCAGGAAAACGTGGACCAAAATCAATGACCGATGAGCACAAGGCTGCAATCGCTGAAGGGCGCGAGCAAAATCGAAGTGTTCGCATCTATTTGGAGGCCATTGAGGGAAACAAGCCCAAACGAGGACGCAAGCGGAGTCCCGAGAGCATCGCGCAACGTCTCACGGCTATTGAAGCCGCTCTGCCCACCGCTGATCCCCTGACAAGACTGCACCTCATCCAGGAACGAACCGACCTGAACGCCGCAATGGCCGGTGCGGAGTCAACGGTGGACATCGCGGCCATCGAGAGCGATTTCGTCGCCGTTGCCAAGTCCTACGGACAACGCAAGGGAATCGACTATGCGACGTGGCGGGAACTCGGCGTGCCGCGAGCGGTGTTGCAGAAAGCCGGTATCACGAAGACCGGCTGATACTGCGGTACAGCGATTGGAGCAGGACCAGGCCATCCTCGGAACCGAGCAGCGAGCTCGACGCCCGCTCCGGGTGCGGCATCAGGCCCACGACGTTGCGCTCCCGGGAGCAGATGCCGGCTATGTCGTCCATGGATCCATTGGGATTGTCGACATACCGCAGGACAACGCGATCTTCGCTCCGCAGCATCGCCAGAGTCTCTGCTGAGCACGTGTAGTTCCCCTCGAAATGATTGACGGGAAGTCGAAGGGTTGTACCCGACTCGGCACCACTGGTCAGCACCGAATTCGTTGACTCAACGCGAACTTCCACCGTCGAGCACAGGAAGCGCAATCCACGGTTTTTTTGCAGGGCGCCTGGGAGCAATCCTGCTTCGGTCAAGACCTGAAACCCGTTGCAAATTCCCACGACAGGCCCACCCGCTGCCGCAAATTCCTCGATGGCCGTCATGACCGGTGAGAATCGGGCGATCGCCCCAGGTCTGAGATAGTCACCGTGGGCGAAGCCACCCGGGATGACTACGGCGTCAACCCCATCCACGGTGCGGTCACCGTGCCAAAGAATGGTCGTCTCCTGACCGGCTGCACGGGCCACCTCTTGCACGTCGAGCTCACAATTCGATCCAGGAAAGAGCACGACACCGATCCGTGCGCTCACCGGCCTGATGCCGCCCGGTCCGCCTCGGTCATCGAGATGACCGCATCCTCGATCACCGGATTGATCAGAAAGCGCCGGCACAGCTCGTCGACCTCGGCAGTCGCGGCCGTTTCACTCTCGGCTTCCAAGGTGAAGACGATGGCCTTCCCCATGCGTACGTCGCTCACCCCGGGGAAACCCAGCGTCGCGAGAGAACGCTCAATCGTGGCTCCCTGGGGATCGGCAATGCCCGGGCGCAGGTGGACCTGGACCAACACGTTGTATGACGTCACGTCTTCAGGATTCCACATCGGAGGCCATGCCCTGAACCCCGGGCCAGTCGGCAAAGGACAAACCGGTGATTCGCTCATAGGCCTCGACATAGCGCGAGCGGCTTGCCACGACCACCTCGGCGGGCAGCGGCGGAGGCGGCGGGGACTTGTCCCAGTCGAGCGCATCGAGATAATCACGCAACGGCTGTTTGTCGAATGACGGTGGAACCGTCCCCGGCTCCCATGCATCAGCCGGCCAGAACCGTGATGAATCGGGGGTCAGCAGCTCATCGGCCACCACCAGCTCGCCATCGAGCAGACCGAGCTCGAACTTCGTGTCGGCAACGATGATGCCTCGCTCGGCAGCCCACGCCGAGCCCTGTCGATAGAGCTCCAGGGAAATCTCCGCTGCCCGACCCGCGAGGTCCCTCCCCAACAGGTCGACGGCATCGGTGAAGGAGATGTTGAGGTCGTGACCCGAGTCCGCCTTGGTCGACGGCGTGAACAACGGCTCGTCGAGACGGTCGGATTCCGCCATGCCCGCCCGCATCGCCATGCCGTGCACGGTGCCGCTCTCCCGGTATTCCTTCCACGCCGAGCCGGACAGGTAGCCACGCACGATGCATTCGATGGGCAACATCGCCGCCTCGCGACACAGCATGACGCGTCCGGCCAACCCGGGAAGGCGACAGGCGGCGGGAAGATCGGCCAGATCTGTGGAGACCAGATGACTCGGGGCAACCGAGGCCAGGTGGGTTGACCAAAAGGCGGTCATGGCGGTGAGCACGCGGCCCTTGTCGGGAACGGGTTCGGCCATCACCACGTCAAAGGCGCTGATGCGATCGGAGGCCACCAGCAACAGCAGGCCGTCGTCCACCTCGTAGATGTCACGGACCTTGCCCGAATAACGGTGGGGGAGACCGATCCGATCCAAGATGCCCACCTTTCAATCCACCGATTCGAGCGCATCGAAGACCCGACCGACATGGCGCAGCGAGCGATCGAGGTCGAAGGCTTCATCGAGCAGGTGCGATGCCACCGTGACTCGCTCATCGGCCTCGAGAAGCGCCCGAAAGGACACCCGTTCGGCCCAGGCCCGCATGGCGTTGTCCTGCACGATGCGGTAGGCCTCGTCCCGCGTCAGGCCCCCGGCAACCAGCGAGAGCAGAACAGGCTGGCTGAAGACCAGTCCGTGGGAACGATCGAGGTTCTCGATCATACGGTCCTGCTTGACGACCAATCGCTCGATGAGCTCGCAGGCACGGACCAACACGTAGTACGCCAGCAAGGAGGAATCGGGCAGGATGATTCGCTCAACCGAGCTGTGCGAGATGTCGCGCTCGTGCCACAGGGCCACATCCTCCAAACCCGCATGGAGGTTGCCACGCAGAACCCGAGCAAGGCCCGACAGTTGTTCGGACTTGATCGGGTTGCGCTTGTGAGGCATCGCCGAGGAGCCCTTCTGTCCGAGCTTGAACCCCTCCTCCGCCTCGCCCACCTCGGTGCGCTGTAGATGACGGATCTCGGTGGCGATCAACTCGACCGTGGCGCCCACGCTTGCACAGGCGTAGAGATATTCCGCGTGACGGTCGCGGGCGATGACCTGGGTCGCGGGAACGGGCGTCAGGTGGAGCGACCGACAGACATCGGTCTCGACGCTCGGGTCAATGTTGGAGTAGGTGCCAACCGCTCCCGACAACTTTCCCACCGCAACCGCTGCCCGCGCCCGACGAAGGCGATCGCGGTCGCGGTCGGCCTGGAGGCACCACAGGGCCAACTTGGCGCCAAAGGTCGTGGGCTCGGCGTGCATGCCATGCGTGCGACCCACCATGGGCGTGGAGCGGAATTCGACCGCTCGGGCCTTGAGAACCGCCACCAAGGCCGAGGATGCCTCGATCAGCAGGTCGCCGGCAGCGGCCAGCCCCATCGACAGCGCGGTATCGACCACGTCGCTCGAGGTGAGGCCATAGTGGACCCACTTGCCGGCTGGTGGTCCCACGGCACCCTGGACGACATCGACAAAGGCAGCCACATCGTGGTCGGTCACCCGTTCACGCTCGTCGACCCGTGCGACGAAGTCCGC
Source organism: Actinomycetota bacterium (assembly GCA_016178435.1). Classification (GTDB taxonomy): domain Bacteria; phylum Actinomycetota; class Acidimicrobiia; order Acidimicrobiales; family CADCSY01; genus JACOTK01. Next base: position 3,957 of record JACOTK010000225.1, on the reverse strand, counting down.
ATCGACAACCGGTGCTCGATCACGCACCGCTCGGGCGTCCGCCGCGGGGACCACGCCGAGCCCGGCCCATGCCTCGGTTGCCAACACCTCGACCTCGAGCCAACGTGCGAGACGGGCTTCATCCGTGAACAACGCCGCCATGGCCGGCAGGGAATATCGGGGGATCATGGCTTTCTCTCCTCGTCGGGGGTGGGGGTCAACCCACCGAGCGCGATGTCATGGCGATACGTCATACCGTCGAACCCCACACACGCCACACCCTGGTAGGCACGAACGCGGGCCTCAGCGAGAGTCGCCCCCACCGCCGTGACACCGAGCACTCGACCCCCCGCGGTCACGAGCCGACCTTCCGCATCCGCGGCCACTCCTGCACAGAACACCTCGACACCCTCGAGATCGTTTGCCGCATCGATGCCGACGATGGGATCGCCGACCCGTGGGGCAGCGGGATAACCCGATGCGGCGCATACGACGGTGACCGCGGTCTCCTCGGCGAACGTCGGTTGCTGCACGACCCGGCCTGCCGCCGCCTCCGCCAGCAGGGTCACGAGATCGCTCGACAGCAACGGCAGCACCACCTGGGCTTCCGGGTCACCGAAACGCACGTTGTACTCGAGCACCTTGAGACCCTGCGGGGTCAGCATCAAACCGGCATACAGCACCCCTCGATAGTCGATGCCCGCACGGGACAGCGCGTGCAACGTCGGCAGCACCGCCCGATCGAGGACCTCGTCGACCAAACTCGACGGAGCAAGCGGGACCGGGGCATAGGCCCCCATTCCCCCCGTGTTGGGACCGGTGTCGCCGTCGCCGAGACGCTTGTGATCCTGGGCAGGCATGAGGGCGACGGCCCGGGCGCCGTCGCACACAGCGAGGACCGAAAGCTCGGGACCGCTGAGGCCCTCTTCGATGACGATCGTGCGGCCGGCCTCGCCGAAGGCGTCTCCCGACAACTTCTCGGCCACGTCGGCTGCTGCCTCGTCGGCATCGGAGGTGACGAGGACGCCCTTCCCGGCAGCGAGCCCGTCGGTCTTGATCACGTACAGGCCATCCAGTCCACGGAGAAACGCCAGTGCCGGCTCCACGCTGGTGAAGGTGCCGTATCGGGCCGTGGGGACGCCTGCCTCCACAAGAAGCCCCTTCATCCATGCCTTGGAACCTTCGAGCTGCGCGCCGTCGGCGCCGGGTCCGAAGACCAACTTGCCCTTCGCCCGCAGGCGATCGGCCAGACCGGCGACGAGCGGTGCCTCGGGGCCGATCACATACAGGTCTGCGTCGATCTCCTCGGCCGGGGTCGCCACCGAGCCCGGAATACCGGGGTTCCCCGGACTGACCACCACCGAGTCGGCGGTTCGGGCCAGCACCGCCGCCAGCGCGTGCTCGCGTCCACCGCTGCCGACAACGCAGACCCTCATCGGACCCGTTGCGCCATCAGCCCGCGACCCGCACCGTCTGCAGGCGGCCCGGCCCCACCCCGACGTAGCTCACCGGCACCCCCGCCTGGTCACTCAGAAACTGCACATAGGCACGCGCTGCCGGCGGCAACTCATCGAGCGTGGTGGCTCCCGAGCAGTCCGAGTGCCAACCGGGAAACTCCTCGTAGACGGGAACGGCCTTGTGCAACTGCGACTGGTGGTAGGGCATGTGATCAACGCGCTCGCCGTCGATCTCGTAGGCGACACAGACCTTCAACACATCGAGCGTGTCGAGCACATCGAGCTTGGTCAGGAAGATCTCGCTCAAGGAGTTGAGCCGAACGGCATGACGCAGCATCACCGCGTCATACCAGCCCGCCCGGCGGCGACGACCGGTGTTGGTGCCGTATTCGTGTCCCCGATCGATGAGAAGGTCACCGATCTCATCGGTCAGCTCCGAGGGGAACGGCCCGGCCCCCACACGGGTGAGGTATGCCTTGGCCACGCCGATGATGCGATCGATGTGAAGCGGGCCGACGCCGGCACCCACGCAGGCGCCGCCGGCAACCGGGTTGGAGGAGGTGACAAACGGATACGTTCCGTGGTCCAAGTCGAGAAAGGTCGCCTGGGCGCCCTCGAACATGACCTGTTTCCCGGCCTCCAGGGCCGTATGAACGGCATTGACGGTGTCGGCGATCCTCGGCGCCAATCGGGGCGCGATCTCGTCGAGATAACGATCGGCAATGTCATCGGCAGAAAGCGGCAGACGGTTGTAGACCTTGGCCAGGATGGCGTTCTTCTCCTTGAGCACAACGTCGAGCTTCTGCCGGAAGATCTTGGGATCGAGCAGATCCTGCACCCGGATGCCCACCCGGGCAGCCTTGTCGGCATAGGTGGGACCGATGCCCCGCTTGGTGGTCCCGAGCTTGTTGTTGCCCAGGTAGCGCTCGGCCATCATGTCGAGCTCCTGGTGATACGGAAGAATCAAATGGGCATTGCCACTGACCAACAGGTTGGTCGTGTCGATACCGCGATTCTCGAGCATCGTCAGCTCGTCGAGCAACACCTGGGGGTCGACGACCACCCCGTTGCCGATGAGGTTGAGGGTACCGGGGTGCAGGATCCCACTCGGAACCAGCTGCACGGCAAAGCTCTGACCCTCCACCACGATGGTATGTCCGGCGTTGTGACCACCTTGGTAGCGGACAACGACATCCATATCACCGGCAAGCAGATCGGTGAGCTTGCCCTTCCCTTCGTCGCCCCATTGGGTTCCGACGATTATCATTCCGGGCACGCGCGTCCTCCTCACAAAGAACTGCCGGCGGTTCCCGCAGCCTAGCTGCCTTGCCCAGCCGGACGCGAAATGGGAGACCCGAAGGCCTCCCATTTCTGGACACTGGAACCTTCCCCGAGGGAAGGGACCTTCGATCAGCTCAGGATGCCGGCTTCGACAGCCTTTGCCTGGCGAGCTGCACGCCCGGCAAAGAGGCCAAGCGTTGCGAGCGCCAGACCGGCGGCGATGAACAAACCACTGTCGCCACCGGTGCGGGGCAGCGTCCCGGCAGCAGCTGCCGCAACTGCCGCGGGGGCCACCGAGGTTCCCAGGACAGCGGGCGGGCTGGCGGCGCCGGCCTTGTTGAACAGGGACAGCAGCGACAACGGGAGGGAGTTGTTGACGGACAGCAGCGACAACGGGAGGGAGTTGTTGACCAGGCAGTCGAGCGACACGGTGTTGACGAACTCGAGGACGCCAACCTGCACGGTGATGACCGCCGTCGCATCCTCGGCCATGTCGATCTTGATCGTGGGCGACGTGCCGGGCTCAATCGTGGGGTTCGCAACCTGGACGTCGCCGACAAGGACGGAGAACACCCGTGGGACCAACGTGGGGTTGATCAGCTTCACGTCAACGGTGCCATCACTCAGGCAGTTGACACCGATGTCGGCCATGGGGGCACCGGAGATGCCTCCGGGAGATGCCGGGGGCTGCGAGGGATCCTGAAGGACGTCGGGCAGCGTGACGTCGCAATCGGTCACCTTGCTCAGAGCCGCCTCGATCGCACCATTGGTGATGTTGAAGGTCTTGGCGAGCTGAGAGACCTGGCCGAGGGTCGCACCGGCATCCAGCGTGAGCTTGACAGGCTCAAGTCCCATCTTGGGGTTCGACAGCTCGATCGCCACGTTGCCGGTCGAGGTGCACGAGGCCGAGATCGTCCCGAGCACCGAATCCACGACGATCGTGCCGTCCTTCACCACCGGAGGGATGCTCACCGAGGTGGGAACGGGAGGAAGCGAGGTGGGAACGGGAGGAAGCGAGGTGGGAACCGAGGGAACCGAGCCCTCCGGTTCCGCAGGCAGTGACGTCGGGACGGAAGGAACCGAGCCCGCCGGTTCCGCAGGAAGTGACGTCGGGACGGTGGCCTGGACATCAGCCGCAGCAGGCGTGGAGTCGGCAACGGTCGTGTCCGCCGGAACCTCCTCCTCGGCGAAAGCCATGCTTCCCAGCCCGGCGAACGTCAGCGCCGCAAGAGCGCCGGCG
>JACOTK010000224.1 GCA_016178435.1 Actinomycetota bacterium | reverse complement strand
ACCTCGTCGGTGTCCGCCTGGGAGCCAAGTCGGACGTCCGAGGACGCGAGTCCGAATGCCGCACATGCCTCGTGCTTCTTGCGCACGTAGCCGTCGCTCGCCGGGTCGTCACCGACGAGGATGGTGCCGAGCCCCGGCGTCAGACCCCGGTCGGACAATGCCCGGGCACGAGCCGCCACGTCCGCCAGCACACGATCGGCGACCGGCCTGCCCTCGAGCAGGATGGCGCTCATGGCCGCGCCGACCCCCTTGCCGGCGGCACCGATGTTGCGTGCATGGCACTTGTTGCGTGCAGGGCACTTGTTGCGTGCAGGGCACTTGTTGCGTGCAGCGCACCCATCAGTGGAGGAAATGCCTTTCACCGGTGAAGATCATGGCGATGCCGTGCTCGTCGGCGGCGCTGATGACCTCCTCGTCGCGCACCGAGCCACCGGGCTGGATGACCACCGCAACGCCCGTGGCGGCCGCCGCGTCGAGCCCGTCGCGGAAGGGGTAGAAGGCATCACTTGCGCACGCACCGCCCATCGCTCGCCCGGCGGCCTTCTTGGCGGCGATCTCGCCGGACTCGACACGGTTCTGTTGGCCGGCGCCGATGCCCCAGGCCACTTGATCCTTGACCATGACGATCGCGTTCGACTTCACGTGCCCGCACACACGCCAGGCCATCTCGGCGTCGGACCATTGGCCGGGGGTCGGCTCAGTCCTGGTCACCACTCGCCACGAGTCACGAGTCGCCACGAACGACGGCGCGTCCTGCACGAGAAAGCCGCCGGTGATCTGGCGCAGTTGAAGCCCCGAAGCCTGCGGCGCACCTGCCTGGAGGAGGCGGGTGTTCTTGCGCTTGGCCACCAGCCGATCGATCACCCCGGCCTCGTAACCGGGAGCGATCACGACATCGGCCTGCGCGGCATGGACCATCGCCTCGACCGTGGCGTCGTCGATGGGACGGTTCAGCGCCACGATGCCGCCGAAGGCAGAGCGCTCATCGCAGGCGAAGGCCTGTTCGTAGGCGGTCGCGAGGTCATCGGCGATCGCCACACCGCAAGGGTTTGCGTGCTTGACGATGACCGCCGCAGGCCTGTCGCCGAGATCGTGGACAAGCGCCCAAGCCGCATCGGCGTCATAGAGGTTGAGATAGGAGAGAGCCAAGCCCGCGTGTTGCTCCACGTCGTCCCACCAACTCGTCTCACCGATGGCCCGGTAGCGGGCTCCACGCTGATGGGGGTTCTCCCCGTAGCGGAGATCCTGCACCCGCTCGAGCGCGAGGTGCACCGTCGGCGGCAACAAGGCGGTGGCGGCTTCGCTCGTGTCGGTCTCGTCGAGCCAGCCGACGATCGCGGCGTCGTAGGCGGCGGTGTGCGCGAAGGCGCAACGGGCCAAGCGTCTGCGGGTGGAAGCGGACAATCCGTCTTCCCCGGCTGTCCGCAACTCGTCGAGGACGCTGTCGTAGTCGGCCGGGTCGACGACGATGCCGACCGAGTCGTGGTTCTTCGCTGCAGCTCGCACCATCGTCGGCCCGCCGATGTCGATCATCTCGATCGAGGGCTCGGCACGAAACGGATAGAGATTGCAGACCACGAGGTCGATGGGCTCGATGCCCCGGGCTTCGAGATCGGCCAGGTGGGCAGGCTTCGAACGATCCGCGAGGATGCCGCCGTGGATGGCAGGGTGCAGGGTCTTGACCCGCCCGTCGAGCATCTCGGGCGCCCCGGTGATCAGGGCAACCTCGGTCACCGGAACATCGTTGTCCGCCAAGGCCCGTGCGGTGCCGCCACTCGAGACCAGTTCCCAGCCCAGGGACACCAGGCCCTTGGCGAGGTCGATCAGACCGGTTTTGTCGTAGACCGACAGGAGGGCTCTCACGAAAACTTCCCTTCGACAAAGGCGTTGATGGTTGCGGGGTACAGATGGCGCTCGACCGTCTTGATGCGCTCGTGCAGCACCTCGATGGTGTCATCGGCAAGCACGGGGACCGATTCCTGGGCAAGGATCGGGCCGGCGTCCACCTCGTCGATGGCGAGGTGGACGGTGCAGCCGGTGACACCGACGCCGGCGCTCATCGCCTCCTCGACCGCGTGCCAACCCGGAAAGGCCGGAAGCAGGGAGGGATGCGTGTTGAGGATGCGACCGCCGTAGGCGTCGTGGACGGGCTTGGCCAGGATCGTGCCGAACCCCGCCATGACGACGAGCTCGACCTTGTGGCGCACCAGCGCATCCAACACCCGGTTGGTGTAGGCAACCCGATCAAAATCGTCCCCGTAGGAGTCACGCTCCACCAACTCGGCCTCGACATCCACCCGCGCGGCGACCTCGGTGGCACGACAGGGCCGATCGACGACCACAACGACCACGTCACGACATTCCGCCAGGATCGCCTCGAGAATCGTTCCGCTTCCCGACGCCAGAACCCCGATTCGCACCGCCCGACGCTACCAGCGCGTTGAGGGCTCAGCTCGCCTGCAGAGCGGCGATGATCTCCGACCGTCGGTCCGGGTCGGTGGTGACCGGGCCGTAGAAACCGGTTCGCTGGACGACGCCCCCGAAACGCTCGATCAAGCGATCGGCCACCTCGTCGAGCTCACAGATCACGGCAAAGGTCTCCAGGATGTCGTCGGTGATCAAGGCGGCCATGTCGCCCCAACGGCCCTGCTTCGAAAGGGTGTTCAGCTCGGTCTGGAGATCACCCCAGCCGTGGAGCTCGAGCACGCCGCGATAGGCAGGGGTCGAGCCGTAGAAGGAGATCTGCTGGCGCGCCATGCCGGCCGCCGCCTGCTTCTCGCCATCGTTCTCACCGGTCACCACAAAAGCGGTGTACGACACCTCGAAATCATCGGCCTTGGTCCCGCCGACGGCCATTCCCTTGTGGAGGGCGGGCATCGTGACTTCCTTCAGGTAGCGATCGGTCGTGAACGGGTGCACGAGAAAGCCGTCGGCAACCTCGCCGGCCACCTCGGTCATCTTCTCACCCACGCCCGCAAGAAAGATCTTCGGCGGTCCGTACGGGTTGGGACCGGGGCTGAAGAACGGGGTCATCAGCGTGTGCTGATAGAAGTCGCCTCGAAAGTCGAGCTTGCCCCCCGTGTTCCAGCATTCCCAGATGGCGCGCATGGCCATGATGTACTCGCGCATGCGTGGGGCGGGATGCGACCAGGGCATGCTGAAACGCTTCTCGATGTGCGCCTTGATCTGGGAGCCGAGACCCAACAGCAGCCGACCCTTCGACGCGAGCTGGATGTCGTTGGCCACCATGGCCATGTTCATCGGATTGCGTGCGAACGCCACCACGATGCCGGTTCCCAGCTCGAGATGCTCGGTCGCCTGGGCTGCCAACAACAAGGGCATGAACGGGTCGTGACCCGTTTCGGGCGTCCAAACACCGTTGAAGCCGGCCTCCTCCTGAAACCGTGCCGCCTCGGCAGCGCCCTCGATCCCTGCAATACCTCCGTCAACCTTCATACACAGTCGGGCAACACGTCCGGCCTCCGGGCTCGCTGCCCTGCCCCTTTCGTCTGGTTTCCGACAGTCCGACGGCTGTTCGGTGTCGCAACGACGATCGTTGCACACGTTCGAGCACCCGGGCGAGACGGT
>JACOTK010000288.1 GCA_016178435.1 Actinomycetota bacterium | reverse complement strand
CTTCAAGGAGGTCAACGACACTCTGGGACACCCACGGGGTGATGAGACGCTGTGCTCGTTCGCCCGCTGCCTCGAGGAGGTCGCCCGCAAGGGCGATGTCGTTGCCCGTTACGGAGGCGAGGAGTTCGCTCTGGTCCTGCCGGGATCGGGCCTTGACGGCGCCCAGCGCGTGGCATCCAGGTTGCGGGAGATCTGGCGGGACTCGTTGCCGGTCACCACGTTCTCGGCCGGGCTCGTGTTGCATCGCGCCGGCGACTCGGCCCCGATGACCTTTGCCCGCGCCGATGCCGCCATGTACCGTGCGAAGGCGCTGGGCCGCGATCGCATCGAGCCTGCCGAGGACATCCTGTCGCCGGGGCCCCGGCTGCACCTGGGCACCGAGATCAATCTGGACGAGGATGCAGTCCTCGACGAGGATGCAGTCGTCGATTTCGACCGTTGATCGATGCGCTCAGGGTGATCGACGCGCTCAGGTGATCGATTCGTGCTGGGAGAGTTGCGGCCGATCACGGGGGTCTCGGGCATGTCCCAGGGCGTAGGGTTGGATGCACAGGCCCATCGTCCAATGCCGGCGTGGTGGAATGGCAGACACGGTCCGCTTAAAACGGGCTGCCCTCGGGCATGCGGGTTCGAACCCCGCCGCCGGCACGACTCGGACTCGTCCCGAGGCGCATGCGTCCCTTGTGGTCCGATGTGTGCAAGATTGAGATCCATGCTGCGACTGGGTCAAGTGGGGAGCGGTGAGCGCAGGCGGGCATCATGGCGGTCATGACCAGGATGCGGTGGGGGTCGGTCGGCGCCACGGTCATGCTGGTCATGACGGCCGCCGGCGCCTACGGGGTCACCGGTCTCGACCATGAGGATCGTGCCGACGCGAGCGCCGTGACCGGCGAATCCATTCCCTCGACCACGACGACGTTGGCCCCACCCGAGACCACGGCAACGACGACCACCACAGCCCCCCCGCTGCCGACCCCGCCGCCAACCGCCGGCGCCGATCTCGCCCAGGGAGCGAAGGGTGACGAGGTGTTGGCTGTGCAGCAGCGTCTCGTCGAGCTGGGTTTCGACCCGGGGAGGCTCGACGGCTCTTTCGGCCTTGCCACGCGTTACGCCGTGGAGGGGTTCCAGAAGTTCCAGGGCCTCGAGCCGAGCGGGGTGGTCAATCCCGAGGTCCTCGCGGCGTTGAGCGCCGGCATCACGGTGACACCTCTGGTGCCCGATGGAGCGGGCAACCGCTTGGAGATCGACCTGGCCCGCCAGGTGCTGATCCTCTACAAGGACAACAAGGTCCGACTCATCTCGACGATATCGACCGGGTCCGGCCGGAGGTACTGCGTCAACGGGTCGTGTCAGACCGCCAACACGCCGACCGGCGATTTCCGATTCATGTGGCGCTATTCGGGATGGCGCGAGTCCCGCCTGGGTAAGCTCTACAACCCGGTGTACTTCACCTCCGGCGGCATCGCCGTGCACGGTTCGACCTCGGTCCCGACTCACCCTGCGTCACACGGTTGCGTCCGCATTCCCATGCACATCGCCGCGTACTTCCCGAGCCTGGTTGCCAAGGGCGACCCGGTTCATGTGGTCGGCGAGTCGCCCGGAGGTGGTGGTGGTCCGACGGAGCACATCACCGTTGAGCCCCCGCCCGAGGTGACGGCGCCGGTGCCCGAGGTGACGGCTCCCGAGGTGACAGCTCCGGCGGAATCCACCACGACAACCGTCCCGGTGACCACCGTGACCACGGTCGCGCCTTCCCCGGCCGCTCCTCAGGCAACGGTGCCGAGCGTGCCACCGACCATCACGCCCGACCCCGTGGTGGTTACTGCGCCGCCCCGGACCTGAGCCCCGATGAGTTGGGTGCCCCCGGATGAGCCCGCGTCTCGGGCTGATCCTCGTCGGGCCGAGGCCGATCCCGACAACGTCGAGGGGGGCGCAGATCATCACGGGGGGCGCCATTCGGGGAAGCGAGGGCCGGCGCCCTGGGTGCGGGTGGTCGGCGTTGCTGTCGCTGTCGGCCTTCTGGGCGGCGTGCTCTCCTCGCTGCTGTTCTCGGGGACCGACGAGACCTCGAAGGGTGACGGGGAGGTTCGATCGCTCCGTGAGGTTGTCGCCGAGCTGTCGACCTTCATCGAGGACCGGCGCTCCGAGCGGTTCCGGCACCCCGTCAAGGTCTCGCTGCTCGATGACGCGGCCTTCGAGAAGCGTCTTCTGGAGGATGCCGAAGAGGACCGGGAGGACATCGAGAAGACGGAGGAGCTCCTTGGGGTCCTTGATCTGCTCGAACCCACCGGTGGCCTGTTCGACGCGCTCAACCGCTATCTGAGCGCGGCCGTTCTGGGCTTCTACGACCCCAAGACCGACGAGCTGGTTGTCCGGGGAGTTGAGACCGGCCCATTCGTTCGGCTCACGCTGGTCCACGAGTTGACCCATGCGCTCGACGACCAACTCTTCGACCTCGATCGTGAGGAGATGACGGAGGCCGACGACGAGCGTGGACTGGGGTTCTCCGCCCTGGTCGAGGGCAGCGCGCTGACGGTCGAGTCTGCCTATCGCCGTTCGCTGACGCCTTCGGAGCGAAGTCGGGCATCAAGGGAGGAGGGCCGGTTCGGGGACAATCTGCCCTCGGTGACCATCCCTGAGGTGATTCCCGCCCTGGTCGGCTTTCCCTACGAGGTCGGCGAGGATCTGATCGCCACGATCGAGCGTCATGGCGGGATGCCTGCGCTCGTCGAAGCATTCTCGAGACCGCCGACCACCAGCGAGCAGTTGCTCCACCCGGACCGGTACATCAGGGGAGAGGGTCCCATCACCGTTGATCCTCCGCCCGCCGACGGAGCAGTGATCGATCAAGGTTCGATCGGGGAGCTCACCCTGCAGTTGATGTTGGGGAAGGTTCTCGATGATGCCGGCGACGTGCGCCGAGCCACCGAAGGGTGGGGTGGGGACTGGTATGTGGCGTGGAGAGAGGGGTCGAGAACCTGCCTGCGTGCCACATTTGCCATGGACACCGAGGAGGATCTGGATGAGCTGGTCGCCGCGATCGAGACGTGGTCCGCGCTCAACGATGACTCACAGGTCGACGCAGGCGAGGACTCCGTCACGCTGACGGCGTGTTGACCACGCCGATGACATCCTCGGCAAAGGTGGTGAGCTGACGCCGGACTCCCTCGGCGTCGAAGGCCATGGGAGCGATGAGCACACGGTCGACACCCAGATCGGCGAGGCTCTTGGCCTGGTCCACCGTGAAGCCTCCCCCCACGGTGATCTCGATGGCGTCCGCATCACGCCCGGCACTCTTGGCGGACCTGCGCATGATGTCGAGCAGGGTCGCCGGCTCATCCGGTTTGGCCGACCCCGGGAAGAAGCCGTCGCCGAGCTCGCCTGCCCGTCGAGCAGCTCGAGGTGTATGACCTCCGATGACGATGGGGACGCTGCCGCCGGGTGGGTTGGGGGAGGCACACGCAGTCGGTGAACGACACGAACTCACCTGAGAAGGTGGGGGACTCGTCGTTCCAGAGGACCCGTAGCGCCTTGATGTATTCGTCGAGGCGATCGCCACGCCGCTCGAACGGAACGCCGAGGGCGGCGAACTCCTCGGCCAACCACCCTGCGCCCACGCCGAGCAGTACCCGTCCGCTCGAGAGTCGATCCAGGGAGGCGACCTCCTTGGCCGTAATGACGGGATTTCGCTGCGGGAGAATGGCGATGCCGGTGCCCAGCTTGATGGTGCTGGTGAGCGCAGCCACGTACGAGAGCCACACGAACGGGTCGGGGAGGGCGATGAACTCGCCTCCGGGCATCTTGCCCGATGGCGAATAGGGGTAGGCCGACTCATAGCCTTTGGGAACCACGGCATGCTCGACGGTCCACACCGATTCGAAGCCCACCTCCTCGGCCGTCGTCGCGAGCGCTCGGGCTCCCTCGGGTTCGGCAAATGCGGCGACATTGGAGAACATGACTCCGAATTTCATGGTTGATCCTCCTGGGGATTCGGCATGGACGGGTTCAGACGATGGGAATTCAAACGATGAGCAGCCGTTCGATGATCTCGGCGGAGGCGGGCGCCGCGAAGAGGTGGCCCTGCGCCGCATCGCAGCCGATGCGGCGGAGGCGGGCGAGCTGATTGTCGGTCTCGACTCCCTCGGCGATCACCTGCTTGCCGAGGGAGCGCGCCAGTTGGGTCATGGCCGAGATGATGACTGTGGCCTCGCGATCCTCACCCAGCCGGGCGACAAACGATTGATCGATCTTGATGACATCTGCGGGGAAGCGCCAAAGGTAGGACAGCGAGGCATAGCCCGTCCCGAAATCATCGATCGCGATGCGCACCCCCATCTCGGCGAGCTCACCGACGACGCCCTCGATGAGGCTGTCGGAAGGGTCGAGACTGCATTCGGTGATCTCGAACCCGATTGCCCGAGGGGAGGGCAACCACGAATCGATCGTCTCCGCCACTGCCGCCACGAGGCCCGGCGTGGTGAGTTGGCGGGCGGAGAGGTTGACCCACAGGGTTGGTGGATCGGCAACCTGCCGGTGCCACGTTCCGGCACGGGCACAGGCCTTGTCGAGCATGGCGAGGCCGATGGGAACGATCAGCCCGGACTCCTCGGCCACCGACAGGAAGTTGGCCGGCCTGAGCAACTCACCTGTCGGGGTCTCCCAGCGCAGGAGCACCTCTACACCCGAGACCATGCCGCTGTCGAGGGAGATGATCGGCTGGTAGTGCACCAGGAGCTCCCCGGCATCGAGGGCGCGCCGCAGCGCGGACTCCGTGTTGACCCGTTCGCGTGCCTGTCGCCTGAGGTCGGCATCGAAAAGCTCATGGCGGGCGCGCCCGGCATCCTTGGCGCGATAGAGAGCGGTGTCGGCGTCACGCAGCAGCGCTTCGGCGTTGTGCGTGGAGGCATTGCCGACGGCGATGCCGATGCTCGCCGTGATCACGATCTCCTGGCCCTCGAGCAGGAGGGGTGTCGAAAGCGATGTGGTCAACTGTTCCGCCACTGCGATGGCGTCAACGTCGTTGCCGAGGTCCTCGGCAAGGATCACGAACTCGTCGCCGCCGAAACGAGAGACCGTGTCACCCTGGCGGACGGCTTCACGAAGCCGCCGGGCAACCGTCTGGAGGAGTGCGTCGCCGGCGCGATGACCCATGGTGTCGTTGATGATCTTGAACCGGTCGAGATCGCAGAAGAGAACGGCAAGCGACCGTGTGCCTCTGGCGGATCGTGCGAGAGCGTTGTTCAGCCGATCGACGAACAGCATCCGATTGGGAAGCCCGGTCAAGGTGTCGTGGGTCCCCTGATGGGTCAGCTCCTCCAGAGTCGTGTGGCGGTGGGTCACGTCGTGGGCGATGACCAGGCGGGCGGGGAGATCGTGATAGGTCATGGGTTGGGTCGTGGTGCTGACCCACAGGGTGGTGCCATCCTTGCGTCGGTGCTGCCATTCGCCGACGTGCACCAGGGTGCCGAGCTGGTTCGCAAATGCCTCGGTCATCGTCTCGCGATCGGCGTCCTCGGCGAGATCCATGATCGTCCGTTGCCGCAGCTCCTCGAGGGTCCAGCCGTACTGGTCGATCGCCGCCTTGTTTGCGGCGAGGATCTCACCTGTTATCTCCCGGTGCACGATGAGCGCGTCGGGGCTCGTCGCCAGGAGCTCGTCCAGGTCGCTCGCCGCGCCACCGGGCGCGACCGCTCGTACGCCCAGTCGGGCGCCGAGGCGTCTCACGAACCCTTGCCTCCCCTTCTCCACTGCGCTCGGTCCTGTTCTTTCACGTGCGGTGACAATCCGGCATCCTAGAGGTCCCGAACCCGGGGGGAGTCCCCGTAGGCGCCATCACGCATGTCGTGGGATGAGAACTGTGAGAGCCGATTGTGCCCTTCGCCACAGCGTAGACGGATCTGCCGGCCTTCGAGAGGTTGGGCACCCGACATCGATGAAGCAGGGCTCAACGATCTCCGGCGTGGGGTTGTCCCTTGCTAGCGTCGCCGTTCATGACCGACAACCCTGAGGCCAACTTCCGCATCGAGCACGACTCCATGGGCGACGTCCGTGTTCCCGCGTCCGCGTGTTGGGGGGCGCAGACGCAACGTGCGGTGGACAATTTCCCTATCTCACGTCTGGTGATCGAGCCTCGCCTGATACGCGCTCTCGCCCTCATCAAAGGCGCGGCAGCACCGGTCAACGCCCGCCTGAAAGAGGTGCCCAAGGTCGACAGGGCGATTGCGGAGGCCATCGCTTCCGCTGCAGCCGAGGTGGCCGGCGGATCGTGGAACGACCAGTTCCCGGTGGACGTCTACCAGACGGGTTCGGGCACGTCGTCGAACATGAACGCGAATGAGGTCATCGCCTTTCTGGCCACCGAGCGTCTCGGCCGACCTGTGCACCCGAACGATCATGTCAACGCGTCGCAGTCGTCGAACGACGTCTTTCCCTCGGCCATCCATCTGGCAGCCACCGAGGCTGTCGTCGTGGACCTCATCCCCTCGCTCGAACACCTCGCCAAGGCGCTCCGGGCTCGTGCCCGGGCCTTTGCCAAGGTCGTGAAGTCCGGCCGTACCCACCTGATGGACGCGACGCCGGTCACCCTGGGACAGGAGTTCACCGGCTACGCGGCACAGATCGAGCGCGGCATCGAGCGCCTCGAGGCGGTCCTTCCGCGCCTCGGCGAGCTTCCTTTGGGCGGCACCGCGGTGGGTACCGGCATCAACGCTCCCAAGAGCTTCGCCCGTTCGGTCATCAAGGCCCTCGTGGCCGAGACCGGCCTGCCACTCACCGAGGCACGGGATCATTTCGAGGCCCAGGGAGCGCGCGATGCGCTCGTCGAGACCTCCGGACAGCTTCGCACGGTGGCCGTGTCGCTGGTGAAGATCGCCAACGACCTTCGGTGGATGTCGAGCGGTCCGCGCACGGGCCTCGCCGAGATCTTCCTGCCTGATCTCCAGCCCGGTTCGTCCATCATGCCCGGCAAGGTCAACCCGGTGTTGCCGGAGGCGGTGTGCCAGGTGGCGGCCCAGGTGATCGGCAATGACGCTGCCGTTGCGTTCGGCGGCTCGCAGGGGAACCTCGAGCTGAACGTGATGATGCCGGTCATGGCCAGGAACCTGCTGGAGTCGATTCGACTGCTCTCGACGGTCAGTGTGGCGTTCGCGGACAAGTGCATCGTCGGCATCAAGGCAAACGAGGCGCGCTGCAAGGCGTACGCCGAATCCTCGCCGTCGATCGGAACCTCGCTCAACCCTTACATCGGTTACGAGGAAGCCGCCAAGGTCATCAAGGAATCAACCACCACGGGCCGT
>JACOTK010000287.1 GCA_016178435.1 Actinomycetota bacterium | reverse complement strand
TTGGCGATTTCGATCAGATGAGGATTGGTGGTCCGCTGCGCCTCGAGGCCGTGATCCTGAAGCTCGACGAACAGCGAGTCACGGCCGAAGATGTCCTGCAAGCGGGCCGCTTTCGCGGTTGCGCCCTCGACGTCGCCCCGCAGGAGCGCCTGGAGCACGACGCCCCCGAGGCACCCCGTGGTCGCGATGATGCCCTCGTGGTGCTCACCCAGGAGCTCCCAGTCGAGACGAGGCTTGTAGAAGTACCCCTCGAGGTACGCCCGACTCGAAAGCTTCATGAGGTTGCGGTAGCCAAGCGTGCTCTCGGCCAGCAGCGTCAGGTGGTAGTAGAGCTTCTCGCCCCCGTCGACGTCACCACCGGTGTCGTCGACCCGCCCTCGTCGACGAGGGCGCTCATGGCGGCTCTCACCGGCCATGTAGGCCTCCGTGCCGATGACCGGCGTGATGCCCTGCCTACGGCATTCGGCGTAGAAGTCGAGCACCCCGTACATGTTCCCGTGATCGGTGATGCCGATCGCCGGCTGGCCGTCGGCCACCGCCGCCGCAACGACCTCGCCCACCCGGGCCGCCCCGTCGAGCATGGAGAATTCAGTGTGGAGATGAAGGTGGGTAAAGGAGCCGGCCACGGCTACAGGTACGTGCCCGGACGATGGCCGTCACCCTGACCCTGGGGCGCACTGCCCGAAGCGAGACCTCGTTGCTGCATCTCCTCGAGCTGTTGGCGAGCGACCATCTGTTGTGCGAACAAGGTGGCCTGGATGCCATGGAACAGGCCTTCCAGCCAACCGACGAGTTGCGCCTTCGCCACCCGCAGCTCCGCCTCCGAGGGCGTCTCCTCACCGAACGGCAGCGCCAGGCGGGACAACTCCCCGCGCAGGTCGGGTGACAGTCCCTCGGACAGCTCCTTGATCGACACCTCGTAGATCTCGCGCAGTCGCTCGCGGCCCTCGACATCGAGCGGGGCGTGGTGAACCTCATCCAACAGCTGCTTGATCATGGCGCCGATGCGCATGACCTTGGCAGGCTGGTCGATGGTCTCCATCGGCGGTGACTCCTCGCCGGCTTGGACGCCGGCGCCGGCTCCGGGATTCACCACCTCTACCGGCTCGGGCGCCCCTCCCACATGGTTGCCGGCACCCCCGTTTGGCTCTGTATCTTCGATTGACGTCATCGACCCATCCTGCCGGCTTCCCCGCCTGCGTCAGCCACGCAGGGCCAGCAGCGGAATCATCATCTCGTCGGCGGTGAGCGAACCATGGCGGCTCACCAGCCTGAAGGGACCCGAATCGGCCGGATCGGCGAACGCCACAGGCTCGCGGGCAGCCAACAGGACGTCGCCCAGCCGGCTCGCGACCACTTCGCCGACCTTCGGGCCGAACCACTCGTCGGCGATGGTCTCGGCTCGAGTTGCCACCCACGCCTGATCACCGTGGGCCTCCCTCGCCGCCTCGGCCAGGTCCCCGGACGCCCCGGGCTTGGCATGCAGCCAACGAAATCGACCCTCGCCCGACAAAAGCGCCACGTGTGCCATCACGTCGTCGTCGAGAGCCAACAGGCCATCGCCCACATCGACCTGTCCGTGATCGGATGTCACGACCAGGACCGCACCGGCAGGGAGCGTCGAGGCCACATCGGCCACCAGGCGATCCACGGCCACCAGTTCCGCGTCGAAGTGCTCGCCCAGGCCGAACTCGTGCGCCACCTTGTCCAAGCCCTCGTAGTACGCGTAGACGAACGGCTCGCCCGCCACCAACAACCGCCGGACCTCCGTCACGAGCGTTGACACCTGCCGCCAACCGTGGAATCGAATGTTGGACAGATGCGCATCGGTGAATCCGGTACCGGTGAACTCTGCCTTGGTCACCACCGGAGGTCTCCGACCGCCGAAAGCCGGCCGCATCTGGACGTCCTGGGGCACGATCAGCTTCCGGGCGTCGCCGGCGGCCACCTGCCATCGCAGCACGTTGAGGACGTCACCGTCCATGTTCATGCGATAGCCGATGATGCCGTGTTCGCCCGGTGGACACCCGACGACCAGAGAGGTCAATGCGGCAGCAGTGGTGGATGGCGCAACGGTGGTGATCTCGTCGCCGGACATCGACGTCAACGTCGGGGCAAGCGCCTTCCGGGAGGCGAGTTGGCGGGAACCCAGCCCGTCGATGGCCAACAGGACGATCTGGTGCGCTCCGCCGATCACCTCGGGCAGCCAAACCGGCGGGGGCATGTCGAGCTGAAGGAGGGCGGGAACGACATTGCTGAGGCAGGGACCCTGGTAGTCGGGAAGCACCGGTTCGCTGTCACTCATCGTTGTCCCTATCGACCATCTTCGGCTCACTTCCAGCATGCCGTACCGACCCTTCAGTGGCGCGCATGGTCACGCAACCGAATGCTTCGTCCTAGCATGGCGGTGTGAAGGTTTCGACCCGTGGCGACTACGCAGCCCGAGCGTTGTTGTCATTGACCCTCCATATCGACACAGAGGCTACCGCAGCCACCCCGACCTCGGTTCGTGACATCGCCGAGCGCACCGGCTTGCCTCAGCCCTACCTCGAGCAAATCCTGCTCGCGCTCAAGGGCGCAGGCCTGGTCCGATCCAAGCGCGGGGTCGGTGGGGGCTACGTCTTGGCACGCCCGCCGGATGGCATCACGCTGGGTGAGATCGTCAGCGCGGTGGACGGACCCATCGTCGCCGGGGACTTCGGCCGACCCCACGAGAACGGGGCCTGTGAACATGAGGGCCAGTGTGTGCTGCTCGGCATCTGGGACGACGTAGGCGACCACATGCGCCGCTTCCTCGACTCCTACACCCTCGCCGACTGCGTCGCGGCAGCACGTGGCGACAGCTCGTCGCTGCCCACCACCAGGATCGACGGGGTCTCCCGGGCCTGAGCTCTTTCCACACCACCTGTCGTCCGGAACGGCCGTCGAGGGCTCTCTCGGTGCACGGAGGCTGCCGTGGGGCGTGACAACCGCCGGATGTGACCCGGATGGCCCGGGTCCGCACCCTCCTGAGGCTCAGCTCAGACGAGCGAGGACTGCCTGGAGATCGTCCGGCAGCGCTGCCGTGAAGGACATCCGTTCATTCGTGCCGGGGTGGTCGAACGACAACTCGGCTGCATGGAGAAAGGGCCGTGTGGTGCTGAAGGTCCTGCGCACGCCTCCGTAGCGATGGTCACCCACGACCGGGCGGGAGATGGCGGCCATGTGCACGCGAATCTGGTGGGTGCGCCCGGTGTCGAGCTTGCAGGAGACCAGGGTTGCCTCGATCGGATCGCTGAACACCTGCCTGGTCTCATAGGTGGTGCGTGCCTCCTTCCCCTGGGCCGATACGGTCATGCGGGTGGGGTCACGCCGTGAACGACCGATCGGGGCGTCCACCATGCCCCGCGGCGGGTTGAGATGTCCCCACACCAGGGCGAGATACCGTCGATCGACTGTCCGGGCGGAAAGCTGTCCCACGAGCGACTCGTAGGCCTCCTGGGTACGAGCCACCACCAGCAGGCCCGATGTGCCCCGGTCGAGCCTGTGGACGACCCCCGGGCGCATCGGATCGCCGACGCCGGCCAAATCGGGGTAGGTCGCGAGCAGACCCTGGATCATGGTGCCGTGGTCATTGCCCGCTCCCGGGTGGACCACCAGCCGGGGCGGCTTGTTCACCACGATGATCTGATCGTCGACACGCACGACGGGCACGCTGATGTCGGCCTCCCCGAAGACCCCGAGCTCCGCCACGACTCGTCGGGACAGATCGACGTGCAACTCGTCACCTGCGCTGACCCGGGTTGATCGTGTCGACACGACACGATCGCCGATGCAGACCGAGCCCGTGGCCACCAGGTCGGCGACCTCGGCACGGGACAGGTCGGTCAACATGGACACGACACGATCGATCCGTTCGCCGCTGAGCGCGTCGGGGATCTTCTCCGACCACTGGCTTGGACGATCGGTCATCGGCCGAGCTCCTCTCTCGTTGCGCCACCGTTGTCTGCCGGCCTATCGGTGTCGGCTGTCCTGTCGGCATCGGAGCCCGCAGTCACGACCAGCAGGATGGCCCCCACCGAGATGGCGATGTCCGCGACGTTGAATACCGGCCACCACTGCAGGTCGAGGAAATCCACGACCGCACCCCCGAGCAGTCCGCCGCCGACCCGGAAGAGCCGATCCGTCAGGTTGCCCAGCGCTCCCCCCACCACCAGGGCCATGGCCACCCGGGGCCACCGCTCGGTGAGCTTGGTGCCCGTACGGAGGAAGAGCATCACGACGGCCATCGCCACCAGGGTGATGAGCGGGGTGAACCGGGAACCGAATCCGAAGGCCGAGCCCTTGTTCATCAACAGGTGAAGCCGCAGCGTCCCCACGAGATCGATGTCGCGATCGTCGAGTGCGTGCACCGCCCACCACTTGGTGACCTGATCGACGGCGACGACGGAGCCGACGATGGCGGCGATAAGCAACCGGGGGCGGCTACCCACGCGAACGCCCGATGCCCCCACTCTTGCAGCGCACGCACAGGGCGGCATAGGGAAGCGCCCGCAGTCGCTCCTTCGGGATGGCCTCATGGCAGCGTTCGCAGACGCCGTAGGTGCCGATCTTCATCTTCTCGAGGGCCCGATCGATCTCATCGACGGCACTCATGGCCTGGGCGGAGAGCACGAGATCTCGCTCCCGCTCCACGTTCATGGAGTCACCCTCGCCGGATTCCTCGTCGAACTGCACATCCCCCGGCTCGCGATCCGCAGCCAACTGCTCAGCCTCGGCGCGGAGCAGGGAGGCCTGGCGAATGTAGTTCTCCCGCTCCTGCGCCAGCGTCCTGCGCTGTTCCTCGACGAACTTGTCGTTTGCCGCCGAAGGCTTCATGGGCGGCACCTTGTCGGCCGGTGACGCCTTGACGCGCTCCGCCTGCTTCGCAGGGGCAACCTTGCCTGCAGGCACAGCCTTTGCGCCGCCGTCGGCGGGAGGGGCCTCCCTGGCTGTTGCCGACCTCCGTGTGGGCACGGCTTTCGGGGTGTCCGCCTTCGACGGCGCCTCGACGGGTTCTGAGCTCTTCACAGGGGCGGCCTTTGTCGCAGACTTCTTGGCGACGGGTGACCCCGCCTTGGTGGACGTCGATTTGCCGGCAGCTTTGCCTGTTGTCCCGGCCTTGGATGCTCGGACCATGGTCTCACCACTTCCCGGTCGACAAAATGGTGCTGAAGGGTACCATGACCTCACGCGAGTCCCACCGGAACCAGCCGATCGCGCGCCACGCCCTGCTCGGGCCCTACGCTACAGGCATGTCGCTCGGTCCCGTTGGTCCCTTCGACCTGCCGAATCTCGAAGAGCAGGTCCTGGCACGTTGGCGCGACCAGGATCTCCCTTCCCGGATACGCAAGATGCGCGCCGGGGCAAAGTCGTGGATCTTCTACGAGGGTCCGCCGACCGCCAATGGACGCCCCGGACTCCACCATGTCTGGGCGAGGGTCTTCAAGGATCTCTATCCACGGTTCCAGACCATGCGCGGCCACGATGTGCCCCGGAAGGGCGGCTGGGACTGTCACGGCCTTCCCGTCGAGCTCGAGGTGGAAAAAGAGCTCGGCCTCACATCCAAGAGCCAGATCGAGAGCTACGGGGTCGCCGAGTTCAATGAGCGCTGTCGGGAGTCCGTGCAGCGCTACGTCGGCGACTGGGCATCGCTGACCGAACGCTCCGGCGCCTGGATCGACACCGATGACGCCTACTGGACGCTCGACAACAGCTACATCGAGTCGGTCTGGTGGCTGGTCAGGCAGCTGTGGGACCGGGGCCTGCTCTACGAGGGTCACCGGGTCTCGCCCTACTGCCCGCGGTGTGGCACCGCGCTGTCGAGTCATGAGATGGGCCAGCCGGGCGTCTACCAGGACGTCACCGACCTCTCCGTCTACCTGCGCTTCCCGCTGCGGGATCGGGACGCCGACCTGATGGTATGGACCACGACACCCTGGACGCTGCTCTCCAACGTCGCAGCCGCCGTCGGCCCGGCGATCACCTACGTCCAGGTTCGCGTCGGCAACGGCCGAGATCTGATCATGGCCGAAGCCGCCGCCGAACGATTCTTCGACGACGACACCGTTCGGGAGGAGGTTTGGCGCGGCGTGGGCGCCGACCTGGTCGGTTGGCGTTACGACCGCCCCTTCGACCTGATCGCGATCGACGACTCGGCGCAACGCGTCGTGGCAGCGGCCTACGTGAGCACCGACGACGGCTCGGGCATCGTGCATCTCGCCCCGGCATTCGGCGAGGAGGACGCCTCGATCGGCCGAGCCGAAGATCTGCCGGTGCTCAACCCCGTCGGCCCCGATGGAACCTTCGGTCCCGATGCCGGCCCTTTTGCGGGGATCGGCGTCAAGGCCGCGGACCCGGCGATCATCGCCGACCTCGACGATCGAGGGCTGCTCGTACGCACCCAGCCCTACCTGCACAGCTACCCGCATTGCTGGCGCTGCAGCACCCCGCTCATCTACTGGGCCAAGACGTCGTGGTTTGCCCGCACCGCCCAATACCGTGATCGCCTGCAGGATGGCAACGAGACGGTCAGTTGGCACCCCGAGCACATCAAGGCCGGGCGATTCGGCAAATGGCTCGAGGGAAACGTCGACTGGGCGTTGTCCCGCGACCGCTACTGGGGCACGCCGCTGCCGATCTGGCGATGCGACCGGGGCCACGACACCTGCATCGGCTCGGTCGCCGAGCTCAGCGCGCTGACCGGGAGGGATCTCACCGATCTCGACCTCCATCGGCCCTTCGTCGACGACATCACCTTCGCCTGTCCCGAGGCGGACTGCGGCATGCAGGCCAATCGCCTGGCGCCCGTGCTCGATGCCTGGTTCGACTCGGGCTCGATGCCCTCGGCCCAGCATCACTACCCGTTCGAGAATGAGGAGCTCTTCAAGGCCTCGTTTCCGGCCGACTTCATCTGCGAGGCGATCGACCAGACTCGTGGCTGGTTCTACACCCTGCTCGCCGTCAACGCGCCGATCTTCGGCGCAAGCCCCTACCGCAACGTGGTCTGTCTGAGCCTCATCGTCGACAGCGAAGGCCAGAAGATGTCGAAGTCCAAGGGCAATGTCATCGATCCCTGGAAGATCTTCACCACGCACGGGGCCGACGCCCTGAGGTGGTATTTCTTCTCCGCGGGGCAACCATGGACGCCACGGCGGGTCTTCGAGGACGGCATCCGTGAGGCGACCCGTCAGTCGCTGCTGACGCTGTGGAACGTCTATTCGTTCTTCTGCACCTACGCCGACCTCGACGGGTGGACCCCACCAACCGAACGTTCGGCGGGGCCGGCCACGACCCACCTGCTGGACCGGTGGGTGCTCAGTGAGCTCGATGCGACCGTTGTCGAGGTCACGGATGCCCTGGAGGCATTCGATGCCCTGGGGGCGACGACGCGCCTTGCCGGCTTCATCGACGACCTCTCGAACTGGTACGTCCGACGGTCCCGACCGCGCTTCTGGCGTTCGGCCGACGAGAACGCTTACGCAACGCTGTATCACTGCCTGGTCGTGACCGCTGAGCTGTTGGCCCCGTTCTGCCCCTTCCTCGCCGACGAGATCTGGACCTCGCTCACCGGCGAGCTGTCGGTCCACGCGACAGACTGGCCCACCCCCAACGGCTCCGCTGATGCCCGGCTCGCCGAGGAAATGAAGTCGGCTCGCCGCCTTGTCGTGCTGGGTCGCTCGGCTCGCACCGACGCGAAGACCAAGGTGCGTCAACCCCTGCGCCGGGCGCTCTTGCTGCACCCGGGAGTCACCTTGAGCGACGAGATCAAGGCGGAGATCGCCGACGAGCTCAATGTCAAGGGCCTCGAGGAGATCGACACCCTGAGTGGCCTCGTACGCTGGACGATCGTGCCGAACTTCCGACTCCTCGGCCCGCGCCTCGGGCCACGGGTGAACGACGTCAAGGCCGCGCTGGCAGGCGCCGACGGCTCAGCGCTGCAGTCCGAGCTCGAGGCTCAGGGATTCATCGAGATCGCCGGTGAGCGGCTCGGCGCCGACGAGGTGGAGATCAGGGCGGAACGTCACGGCGAGTTCGCACTTTCCCAGGAAGGGGCCTGGGCCGTCGCGCTCGACCTGGAGCTCGACGACGAGCTGCGCATGGAGGGTCTCGCACGAGAGCTTGTCCGTGCGCTGAACGATCTGCGCAAGGAGCAGGGTTTCGAGATCGCCGATCGCATCGTGGTGCGCCTCGGAGGCAACGCGCAGGTCCGTGCCGCGGTCGATCGTCATCGCTCGTGGATTGCCGCGGAAATCCTGGCGACGTCGCTGGACGATCTCGACGACGGCGGAACGGAGGGGATCGAGCGCGACGTCGACGGATCACCCGTTCGGGTCGTCATCGCCCGTGTGTCGACGGCCGGAGCCATCGACACCTGAACAGCGCAGCGTCCTGAGGGGTCTTGGCAAGGGTCGACGCACCACCGCACCCGACAATCCCTCGCCGCGGCGCAGCCGGGGACGGGCATCAACCTCCGGCGATGAGCGCGAGCAGTCGGGGCCTCGACCGCGCGATCTCGTCGCGAAGGAGTCGTTCGAGCGGCGAACCAAACCTGGAGCCGCCGTAGTGGAGATGCATCGTGAGGCGGCTGCCGTCGCTCGTCTCCTCGACGCCGGCCTCGAGGACCCATGGCGAGTGGCTGCGTCCGTCAAGCTCCACGCGCTCGAAGCGGACCACCGACGGAGCGTCGCACTTGGTGCGCACCATCCGTAGGCGTTTCGAACGAGCGAGAGGACCCAGGCGCGCCCGCAGATCCACGGCCCAGGCCGGACCGGCATCGCCATCGGCCCCCTGCGTGGCGACCGCTCGCTTGACAATCTCCAACCACGACGGGTACAGCGCCAGGTTGTCGATCCAGTGGAACAGCTGCTCCGGGGTACAGGGGGCGTCAAGCGCCGAAGTGACGTCCACGACTCACTTTACCCGCGGACAGGAGCGAGGAACACCCCACGACGGCAACGTGAGCGGCCCAGAGGTCGTATGGACCGCTCCCGTTGTGCCGTCCGATTCTCAGTACCCCGTGACGAGCTCCGGACGAACGTCGAGGTCGACGTCACCGGAGACACCAACGGGACGGTCGCCGAGCGAATGGAACTCGGCGAGCAGGTCCTTGCCCTTCGGGTGCTTCGACAGTGCCAGCTCGACCTCACTCAGGATGGCGGCGCGGTTGAGATCCTCCATCGTGCTGAGCGACTCCTTCATCGACTGATCCCACATCGTGCCGATGATCTCGCTGCCTGGGTACTTCTTGCCCGACGTGCCGATGAAGGTGCGGTCGCGCATCTCGGTCAGGCTGGTCCGCAGGTACTCGACGTGAGGCGCCTCGTCCTGACGGATGAACGACAC
>JACOTK010000286.1 GCA_016178435.1 Actinomycetota bacterium | reverse complement strand
ATCGCCGACCGCAGTGCCTCTCGGGGACCGAGCACGTCGAGACCCCCGCCATCGGGTAGCTCCGCCACGACAGGCCACAGGCCATGACCACGGGCCCAGGCACGCACTGCCTCTCGTCGCTCGTCGGGATCTGCCGTGCGAACGGCCAACGCAAGCCAGTCGTCGAGCACCTCGATCGTGCACTGCACCCGCAGCTTGAATCGCTCCAATCGTGCCACCACAGCCTCGGCCCATCCCGCGTCCACGTCGAGCAGGAAGGAGTCCTCGGTCGTGCGGGTCACCCGAAGGTACGCCTCCACCTTGCCCTGGGGCGCCAGCAGGAGCGAGAAGGCCGATTCCCCGATCGCCAACGCCGCGATGTCCTGGCTCAGCTGTCCCTGCAGATAGGTTGCCGCGTCGGTCCCGCTGACCTGCACCACGTCACGCCCCACCTCGGCCACGACCACGGCGCCGCTCACGGTCCGTGCCTTCGCATGCGACGTGCCGCCGGCACCGCCGCCAACAGCGCCGCCGCCTTGTTGCGACACTCCAGCGCCTCCTCCGACGGGGTGCTGTCGGCCACGATCCCTGCCCCCGCCTGCACCGAGGCCCTGTTGGCGGTGATCACCATGGTGCGGATCGCTATCGCCGTGTCGAGGTTGCCCGAGAAGTCGATGTAACCGACCACGCCCGCGTAGGGACCACGCTTGACCGGCTCGAGGTCGTCGATGATCTCCATGGCGCGCACCTTCGGGGCTCCCGAGACCGTGCCCGCCGGGAAGGTCGCACGCAGGACGTCGATGGGTCCGAGACCGTCGCGCAGACGGCCCGAGACCTGGGAGGTGATGTGCATGACGTGGCTGTATCGCTCGATGGTCATGAGCTCGTCCATCTGCTCGGTGCCGAAGTCGACGACACGACCGACGTCGTTGCGGGCGAGGTCGACCAACATGACGTGCTCGGCTCGCTCCTTCGGGTGCTCGATGAGCTCAGCGGCGAGACGACGATCGGCCTGGTCCGTCGCGCCACGTCGACGGGTGCCGGCGATGGGCCGCGAGATCACCCGTCCGTCGAGCACCTGCACCATGGGCTCGGGTGACGAGCCCACGAGCGTCACGTCGTGGTGGCGCAGGAAGTACATGTACGGGCTGGGGTTGACCTGGCGCAGGACCCTATAGACCGCAAAGGGATCGGCGTCGAGGTCGAAGTCGAATCGCTGTGACAGCACCACCTGGAAGATGTCACCGTCGAGGATGTGCTCCTTTGCCACGCCCACGGCGGCATCCCACGCCGAAGGCGACATCGACGAGTCCACCTCGGGGAGCGGATCATCGCCCGGCGGAGGGTCCACCACGGGCTCATCCATCGCCCGCGCGCCATCGGCTGCGAGCCCGTCGAGCCCGTCGATGGCCTGGTCGTAGAGATCGTCGAGCTCGTCGTCACTGCACTCGCCCGGGACGACCACGTTGTCGATGAGCACGACCCGTTGACGCCAATGATCGAAGACGGCCAGTTGCCCGATGATGGAGAGCACGGCATCCGGAAGGCCCTGGGCATCGGCCGGCGTTTCGGGAAGATGCTCGATCTCCCGCACCACGTCGTAACCCAGATAGCCCACGAGCCCACCGTGCAACGGGGGCAACTCGGAGATGACCGGCGAGCGATAGTGTGCCAAGAGTGCCTCGGCGGCAGCCAGGATCCCTCGATCGCGGGGCATCGAATCGGGAACGACGCCATCGACCGTGATCAGGGCGCCCCTGGCGGTGATCGTTGCACGTGGGTTGCGCCCCACGAAGGAGAAGCGACTCCATCGGTCGCCGTGCTCGACGGACTCGAGCAGGAAACCGACACCGTCGCCGACCACACGTTGAAACGCTGCGACAGGGGTGATCAGGTCACCGAGCACCTCACGCCACACCGGCACCACCGTGTGGTCACGGGCAAGCGCACGAAAGCCTTCCCGATCGGGCCGATGCACGATCAGCTTGCGCCGGATGCCATCGGCGTCAGGAACGAACGATGGAAACAGGAGTGCTCGCCGGTATGGCAGGCGCCCTTGCCCTCCTGCTCGACGACGAAGAGCAATGTGTCGCCGTCGCAATCGTAGTACGCCTCACGCACCCATTGACGATCACCGGAGGTGTCGCCCTTGGCCCATTCCTCCTGGCGGGAACGGCTCCAGAAAACGGTTCGGCCCTCGGCAAAGGTGCGCCGCAGGGTGGCCTCGTTCATCCATGCCATCATCAGCACCTCGCCACCCTCTTGCTCCTGGATGATCGCAGGGACGAGACCATGGTCGTCGAACTTGACCTTCGCGAGATCGTCGTCGTTGACCGTGAGGGAGATGGCGCCGGACATCTGCCCATGTTAGTCCGCGTACCCCCGCCGGCCTCCGCCGGCGCCGCTCCCTACAGGTAGAGGCCCGTGTTGGTCTCGTCGAGCCGCTCCGAGGCCACGGCATGGATGTCGCGCTCACGCAGGATGAGGTAGTCGTCGCCACGCACCTCGACCTCGAAGCGGTCCTCGGGGTTGAACAGCACGTGGTCGCCCATCTCGATCGCCCGCACGTTCGGGCCGACCGCGACCACCTCGGCCCACGTGAGGCGCTTGCTCATCTGTGCCGTAGCCGGAATGAGGATGCCTGAACGAGAGCGACGTTCGCCTTCCGCCTGGGGGATCTGCACGAGCACGCGATCGGCGAGCATCTTGATCGGCTGTTTGTCCTGCTGTTCCACAACCCCGACGGTACCTCTTCATCGCTGTGGCGACTCTCTTCGGAACGTCATCAGGACCTGATCGTGGCCGGTACGGCTCGGTGTTGCGGCGAAGACCCTTGACCCCAGGTAAGTAAATATGTACATACTTACTGCAGGAACGACACAATAGGTCGTGCGCCACCCTCAGGAGACTCCCTCATGCAGCTGAACTTCTTCGATCCGGCGGTCATCGCCAATCCGTTCCCCTACTACGACGAGTTGCATCGGCACGGGCCCGTCGTCCGTAACGACCTGATGGGTGCCTGGATGGTTGCAGGTCACGAGGCTGCGCTGTCGGTTCTGAAGCGTCCGGAGGATTTCTCATCGACGGGCATCACTCAGATGGCCACCGACCGGGTTGACGCCTTTGGCGGGGCGGCAACCATGCTCAACTCCGATCCGCCCGACCACGAACGACTCCGCGGTGTCGTCCAGCGAGCCTTTACTCCCAGGGCGTTGGCCCGGCTGGAGCCCCGCATCGAGGAGATCGTGCGCGACCTTCTGGCTCTCGTGCCCGATCGGGAGTCCTTCGATGCCGTGAACGAGCTCACCTACCCGCTGCCTGTCATCGTCATTGCCGAGTTGCTCGGCGTCTCGCCTGCCGATCGCCCCTTTTTCAAGGAGTGGTCGGATGATCTCGTCAACGGCATCAACGAACAGGCGACTTTCGAGGACCAGCGGCGCTCGACTGAGGCCGCTGAGGCGCTGCGGGAATACTTCAGGAATGAGATCGCCGCTCGACGGCTCCAGCCGACCGACGACCTCATCGGCAGCCTGGTGCGAGCCAACGAGGACGACGGGGCACTCACCGATGCCGAGCTCCTGGCCGCCTGTGTGATCCTGTTGGTAGCAGGCAACGAGACGACAACGAAGTTCATCGGCAACGCCATCGTCCACCTCGCCGAGCACCCGGAGCTGCGGGCGACGGTGGTCGCCGACCCCTCCAAGATGGGGCCCTGCGTGGAGGAGCTCATACGCCTGGTGGGTTCGGTCCAGGCGACGGCTCGCGTGGCATTGGTCGACACCGAGATAGCGGGTACGCCGGTGAGCGCCGGGGAGATGGTGTTCGTGATGCTGGCCGCAGCGAACCGGGACAAGCTCATCTTCGCCAACCCCACCGAGGTCGACCTGAGCCGCTCGCCCAACCCTCACCTGGGCTTCGGCTTCGGCATCCACGTCTGCCTCGGGGCTCATCTGGCTCGGCTCGAGTCTCGCACGGCATTGAAGGAGCTGTTGCGGCTGGCGCCGGAGTACCGACTGTCGGCGCCGGCCGAGGAGCTGCGTTACGCCCCGTCGTTCTTCTTGCGCGGTGTCGAGCAGCTGCCCATCGAGCCCATGGCGAACGTCGCAGAGATCGGTCGCCAATAGCCCCGATCCAGCGGGAGCGATCATCAATCGGAGAGACCGGGCCCAACCCGAGCTCACGTCACGAGGAGAAAATGATGAGTACAACCAGCGAACCAGGCAATGCTCCGGATGGCCGGCTCGACGGCGAGGCGCTCCGTGCGAAGTACCGCATCGAGCGCGAGAAGCGTCTTCGCGACGACGGCAACGCGCAGTACATCCAGCCAAGCGGCCGGTTCTCCTACATCCTGGAGGACCCTTACGTCGAGCGGACCGAACGCTCCCCGATCAACCAAGAGGTGACCGTCGCCATTGTCGGAGGCGGATTCGCCGGTCTTGTCACGGGCGCCAGACTGAGGCAGGCGGGCATCGACGACTTCCGCATCATCGAGGGTGGAGGCGATGTCGGCGGCGTGTGGTACTGGAACCGCTACCCGGGTGCGATGTGCGACACCGCGGCGATGGTCTACCTGCCCCTCCTCGAGGAGACGGGGCACATGCCGTCCATGAAGTACGTGTTCGGCCCCGAGATCTTCGAGCATGCCAAACGGATCGCCGGCTGTTTCGGGCTCTACGACAATGCCCTCTTCTCGACCGAGGTCACCACGCTCGCATGGGAGGAGGCGTTGTCGCGTTGGGTCATCCGCACCAACCGCGGCGACGAGATCCGGGCGAAGTTCGTGACGATGGGCACGGGTCCCATCAGTCGCCCGAAGCTGCCGGGCATCCCGGGCATCGAGTCCTTCGCCGGGCACAGCTTCCACACAGCTCGCTGGGACTACGCCTACACCGGGGGCGACTCCGCCGGCTCCCCGCTCGACAAGCTGACCGACAAGCGAGTGGGGATCATCGGCACCGGCGCCACCGCGGTGGCGGCTTCGCCGACGAGGACCTCGTCAAGGACGGCTGGACCGATCTCGCCCAGCGGATCCGCGATCGCCTCTTCGCCGAGCTGGGACAAACCGGCGACGTGGGTGAACGGTCGGGACCGGAGCGGATGCTGCGAGCCTTCGAGGACTCCGACGACGAGAAGATGAACGAGATCCGTTCCCGCGTCGATGCCATCGTCAAGGACCGGGCAACCGCCGAGGCACTCAAGCCGTGGTACCGCCAGCTGTGCAAGCGGCCCTGCTTCCACGACGAGTACCTCCAGGCCTACAACGAGCCCGCCACTCACCTCGTCGACACCGACGGCAAGGGTGTCGAGCGGATCGACGAGACCGGAGTGTGGGCCAACGGGGTCCACTACGACCTCGACTGCCTGATCTTCGCCTCCGGCTTCGAGGTCTCTCTCGCTCACTCTGCCAACTACGAGACCGTCGGTCGCGATGGACTCACACTGTCGGAGCACTGGTCGGACGGCATGCGGACCCTGCACGGGATGCAGGTCCACGGGTTCCCGAACCTGTTCATCGTCGGGCTGAGCCAAGCGGCGAACATCGTCGCGAACATCACCCACAACTACACCGAGGCGGGCACCACGATCGCGGCGATCATCTCGCACGCCATCGAGGTCGATGCCAACGAGGTCGAAGCGACCGAGGAGGCCGAGGCCGCTTGGGTGCACCAGTTCGATTCCGGCGAGAGCGGGGGGTTCGGGGGAGGGTTCATCGGCAACCTCGACTGCACCCCCGGCTACTACAACAACGAGGGCAGGCCAGTGGGCCGACGCGAGCGACTCAACGCCAGCGGCTACCCGCAGGGGCCGATGGCCTACTTCAACTACATCGACCGCTGGCGCAGGAGCGGCGAGTTCAAGGGCGTCGAGTTCCGGACATAGTCAGCCTCCGGAGCCGTGCGGGGTCAGCCTCCGGAACCGTGCGGGCCGGAACCGTGCGGGGATCGCTCCTTGTGCACCGACACCAACCATGTGCCGGCCCCAAGTCGGAACCGCCTACACCGCCAGGCGATACGCGTCGCCGTCCCTGACGATCCTGCCGCCGGTGGGAGTCGCGAAATGGGTGCCCAGAACCAGCGTGTGGTCGTCACAGAAACGCTGGAGAAAGGCCAGCCGGGTGAGCTCGGCCTGCGCGCTGTCCACGTCGGCGATGTCCTTCCAGTCGGGCCTGGCCATCTGCACGGGATGGTGCATCATGTCGCCGGTGATCACGGCGCGCTCACCGGCGCTCTCGATCACGACGCTGACATGACCCGGGGTGTGGCCGGGCGTCGGTATCAGCTGGATGCCCGGAGCGACGCGATGATCGCTTTCGACCAGGACCGCCATGCCTGCCTCGAAGATGGGCAGGATGGAGTCGCCCTTCGCCTCTTTCCCGAACGGATCGACCTCGTCTTCCCAAAATGCCCATTCGGCACGACCGAACAGGTAGTCGGCCCTGGGGAAGGTGGGCACCCATCGGTCGTCGACGATCATGGTGTTCCAACCCACGTGGTCGACGTGCAGATGGGTGCACAGCACCGTGTCGACGGCCTCGCGCTCCACCCCCATGGAGGCCAGGTCCTCCAGGAAGCGACCCTGGCGCATGTTCCAGTCGGGGATCATCCGGGGCTTGTCGTTGCCGATGCAGGTGTCCACCAGCACGGTGGTCTCGGGCGTGGACACCACAAAGGTGTGGATGGACAGGGGCGCGTTGCCGTCGTCGTCGAGGAAGTGGGGTTTCAACCAGTGGGCCAAGGGGGCCAGGTTCTCCGCCGTGGCCTCCATGATGAGGAGCCCTGGCGGCACCATGTTGACCACATCCACGACCTTCGTGATGGTGATCTCGCCGATTCGCCAGGTCTCCACAGCCACTCCCCCTCCTGTCGACCCTTCTGCATGCAACCCGTTCAGGGCAGGCCGTTCAGGGCAGAACAGGGAAGGCTTATCCCGCCATTCCGCCCGCTGTCAACGGTGGCCGCCCTGATCACCTCAGTCGGCCTCGACCGTCACCTTCTGTCGCACCGGTGGGATCGCCGGCGTCGCGAGCACCGACGCGACCAGGTCGTACTCACCGGGGGGCGCCACCAACTCGGTGTCACCAAGCTCGTAGACCAACGAGTCACCCGTGGGGATCGCCTCATTGGTGACGACCTGAATGAAGGTTCGCTCCTTGCTCCAGCGGTAGACCTCGCTGCCGTCAGCAGCCAACAGCACGACCTCACCCCTCTGGCCGGAGGAAAAGGTGAGGTTCGAGGACTCCCCATCGTTCGAGACCGTCAGGAACCACACGGGCTTCGTGCCCGATCGCAGGGGCTGATCGAAGCGAACGGCGAGCGAGACCCTCCCGCCGGGCACCGGATGTGAGCGACCGAGGGTCATGGTGGTCGTCGGCGCCAGGGACTTGATGGTGGGCTCGCTGCCACATGCGCTCACGGACACCCCCAGGACGGCCACGAGGACGATGGAGGTCAGCAGCGGCCGGGCCCGACGACGAACCCTCACCACGGGCGCACCGCCACACCCGCGTCGGCCATCACCTTCTTGGCCTGGCCGACCGTGAACTCGCCGAAGTGGAAGATCGATGCCGCCAACACGGCATCAGCCTCTCCCTTGAGCACGCCGTCGACCAAATGCTCCAGGGTGCCCACTCCCCCGCTGGCGATGACGGGAATGCCGCAAGCCTGCGTAACGGCGCGAGTCAGCTCGAGATCGAACCCGTCCCGGGTGCCGTCACGATCCATGTACGTCAGCAGGATCTCCCCGGCCCCAAGGCGCTCGACCTCGGACGCCCAGGCAAGCACATCGACCCCCGTGGGCGTGCGACCTCCGTGGACGAACACCTCGAAGCCGGCGTTGTCACCCTTGCGCTTGGCGTCGATGGCGACCACCACGCACTGTGCGCCGAACTCGTCGGCCAACTCGCTGATCAGCTCCGGGCGATCCACGGCTGCGGTGTTGACACCCACCTTGTCCGCCCCCGCTCGCAGAAGCCGGCGGGCGTCGTCGACCGATCGTACACCGCCGCCGACCGTCAGCGGGATGAAGACCTCCTCGGCTGCCCGGCTGACCACATCAACCATGGTCTCCCGATTGCCCGACGAAGCCGTGATGTCGAGGAACACCACCTCGTCGGCGCCCTGCTCGTCGTAGCGGGCGGCCAACTCGACGGGGTCGCCTGCGTCGCGCAGGCCCACGAAGTTGACCCCCTTCACCACTCGCCCGTTGTCGACATCCAGACAGGGAATCACGCGAGCGGTCCTCATGGGACCTCACCCTATCGGCCGCGTCATCGTGCCTGGCTCCTCCTTGGGCTACCCGTCACTTCGCCTATGAGCGGGGTCCGGGGCACAGACGGCCTTGGGGCCGACTGCTCGACGGTGTTCCGTACGGCCCGCCTGGTTGCCTCGTGCGCCCCGAACGGGCACTATGCACTGCCATCGAGGAGTGCCGTCGAGGAGTGCCGTCGAGGAGTGCCGTCGAGGAGTGCCGTCGTGTTCAGTGGATTCGTCGATCGAGGGAGGGCCGATGCCGAGCGCAGATGAGATCCGAAACGTTCAGCGAGCGACGTGGGCCGGGCTCTCTGCGGGTTGGGAGAAGTGGGACTCGGTGATCATGGAGCAACTGGGCCCAGTTGGAGCGACGATGATCGAGCGTCTCGACATCGCCGAAGATCAGCAGCACCTCGACATTGCTTCGGGCACGGGTGAGCCGGGTTTGAGCATCGCGAGACTGGCGCCGAAGGGACGCGTCGTGCTGACCGACCTCGCAGCCGAGATGCTGGAGGTAGCACAGCGACGGGCCAGAGCCCAAGGGGTCGCCAATATCGAGACGAGCGTGTGCAGCGCCGATGATCTGCCATTCAACGACGCCACATTCCATAGCGTCTCGGTGCGTTTCGGGTACATGTTCTTCCCCGACATGGGCAAGGCGACGGCCGAGTTCGCTCGCGTGCTCAAGCCGGGAGGGCGACTCTGCCCGTCGGTATGGGTCAAGCCAGAGGAAAACCCGTGGACGACGATCGCCATGCAGGCAATCGCGACCGAGGCCGTGGTGTCGCCACCCGACCCGGACGGGCCGACCATGTTTCGGTGCGCCGCCCCGGGATATGTCGGTGCCCTGTACGAGGGAGCGGGACTGCGCGACGTTGCCGAGTGGGACGTCGACGTCGAACTCGTGACGCGATCACCCGTGCAGTACTGGGAGATGATCAGCGAGCACGTCTCGCTCGCAGTTGCGGCGCTTCAGCAGGTGAACGAACTGGCGCGGGAACGGATTCGGGCAAACGCCATCGCGAAGGTGAGCAC
>JACOTK010000285.1 GCA_016178435.1 Actinomycetota bacterium | reverse complement strand
GGCGATCTCGCGCACCGACACCGACATCTCCTCGACCGCCGAGGCGACCGTCTGGACGCTGTCGCTCACCTGAGCCGCAGCGGCGGAGACCACATCGGCCTGCACGGCGGTCTCCTCGGCGCTCGCCCCCATTCGAGCCGACACTGCACCAAGGTCGGCCGACGAGCTTGCCACCAGATCCGCACCACGCCCGACCGAGGAGGACACCGAGCGGACCAGGAACCACATGACGAGAAGCGAGAGACCCATGGTCAGACCGATGCCAACCATGCCCAATGAACGACTGTTGGAATAGATGTGGCTCACGTCCGAGTAGGCACCCTCCGAGATCTTCGACGTCATGACGTTCAACTTCTTCAATGTCTCGAGTGCCGGGTCGATATGAGGCTGTGCAATCGGAAGGGCAACGCCAAGACCCTCGGTCATCCTCCCATCCTGGAAGTAGGTCCTCGCCTTGGTCCAGGAATCAGCGATGGGATCGAGGTCCACGTGAAGTTCCTTGACGGCCTTGCTGATGCCGGGGTCTTGATTCCTGTCGAGCGCGACCATGCTCTTGTTGAGGGTGCCGAAGGTCGCGTCGAGTTTCTTCACGCTGTTGCCGCCCGAAGAATTCAGATTGGTGATGACAAGAAGCGCCTGAATAAGGAAATCGTCGAGGCTCTTGACGCTTTGGTTGATGTTCTCCACGTCGACCGCCGTAGCCCTCATCTCCGCAGAGCCTGACTTGACCGCTCCGAGACGCGTCACGAGATAGCCGGTGATGAGGGCAAACATCATCATCATCACCACCAGGCCACCGAACATGCGCTTTTGCAGGGTGATGCTCCGGGTCATGACGGGCTCCTTGTGACGAGACGTGGCACGGCTTCGTGCCGCACCGTCATCCCGTCGACCGGATCCGGGTGCAATTGAGCAACGTTGTGCAAATTCACCCGGATGACCGCCATGTCACGCCGGGACCCCCATGGACGGGGATGCAACCTACGGGAAGAACGGCGGCAACGTCGGCGGAGGATCGGTCGTCGGTGGCGGAGGATCGGTCGTCGGTGGCGGAGGCTCGGTCGTGGTGGTCGGCGGGATCGTGGTCGTAGTGCTCGGAGGATCGGTCGTGGTGGTCGTCGTCGGCTTGACGGTGGTCGTGGTCGGTTTGTCGGTCGTGGTCGTGGTCTTGGGCTTCGTCGTGGCGGTCGTGCCATTCGGGGCGGTCGTATCCGGGCTCCGACCTGTCCCGGCCGTCGTCGAGGGGGCATCGGGTTCGCCCGACGAGGTGCTGATGCCGCCGACCTTGGTGTCGCCCTTCTTCGAGGCCTTCTTCTTGACCGTTCCCGCAACGGTCGTCGGCGTCGTGTCGGGCGGCGGTATCGACGCGGTCGTGTCGACGACAACCGTGGCAGCCGTTGACGTGGAGGTGGAGGTGGAGGTCGATGACTGTGCCGCGCCCTTCTCCACCATGGCCTTGAGCGTGACCGGGTCGTCCTCGCTCGAAGAGAGCAGGCTGAAGTTGACGACCATCACACCGGCGGCCACGAGGACCATCATCGCGATCAACCCAGATCTGCCAGGGCTTCGCAGCCGCTCATTTCCCAATCGCAACGCAGCGCTCCATCTCGTTCGAGAGTTGGGATCCAACACGCCCCGGGAACGTTCCGGAGCCAAACCACACACTACCGGAAGGTCGGTGGTTTCCTTCAGGCCGCCCAGCACGCGAGGATGGTGCCCATGAATCGTCGCATGATGCTCAGCTACCTGGCCATCACCGCGTTCTTCCTGCTGGTCGTCGAGATCCCGCTCGGCGTTTCCTTTGCCAATCGCGAGCGCGACCAGATCAACGATCGTCTCTCCCGTGACGCCAAGGTGCTGGCTGCGCTCGTCGGCGGATCCCTCACGCCCGGCAAGGCCCTCGATACGGCGATCATCGAGAACTACGAGGTGGCAAGCGGAGCCCGGGTGCTCGTCGTTGACGGCACGGGGGTCAGTGTCGCCGATTCCGACGACCCGATCGGGCGCAACTACGCACCGCAGGACGAGATCGCCCAAGCGCTTCGAGGCACCTCGAGCACGGGCACCAGTGAGTCGCCGGCGAACGGGCACGTGACCTACGTTGCAGCCCCGATCCGTTCCGGCGACAACATTGCCGGCGCCGTACGCGTCACCCTCCCGACCTCGGACGTCGACAACCGCGTGCGGAGGCTCTGGCTCACGCTCGCCGTGCTGGCCGTCGTCACCTTGGGAGCCGTCACCGGCGTCGGCTTCCTCCTCACCCGCCTGATCACCGCTCCCATCGAGATGCTGCGGGCGGCAGGGGCGGCGTTTCTGGTCGGCGAACGGGACATCCGAGTGCCCACAGACAATTCGCCCGCGCTCAACGAGCTCGTCACCACCTTCAATCAGATGGCCGACCACATCGAATCGCTGGAAGGCGCCCAATTCGACGCGATGGTCGCCATCGAGCAATCCTTCGTCGACAGCGCCTCCGCCCCGTTGCGAACGCCACTGGCAACCTTGCGTCGCCACCTCGCAAACCTCGAGGCCACGGTCATCCCCGAGGGCCGTGGAGAGCTCGAGGCGGCGATCGCTCAGACCGTCAAGCTCACCACCCTTGTCGACCAACTCCTCGACCTGGCCGAGATCGAGGCGACCGGAGCGGGCAAGGAGGAGAACGTCGAGCTCGTCGCGAGCATCACGGCACGATGTCAGGCATGGGAGTCGCAGGCGGCCGAGCGGGGGGTACAGCTCCGCATCGAGAGCAACGAACCCTGTTTGGCCCGGGTGGCGCCCTCGGCGTTGGACCGGATCCTCGACAGTCTCCTGAGGAATGCCATCGATGCCGCGCCGACGGGAACGGCCGTCACGATTCGAGTCGAGGCCCGTGCCGACTTCGTGGGCATCCACGTGGTCGACCAGGGGCCCGGCATGACCGACGAGGAGCGTCGACACGCGTTCGACCGTTTCTGGCAGGGACCCGAGGCAGAGGGACGGGGCACGTCGGGGCTCGGGCTCACACTCGTTGCCCAACTGGCAACGGCGTCGAACGGTGTGGCCGGGCTGACCTCGGTGCCCGAAGGCGGCCTCGACGCGTGGGTGGAGCTGCCACACCCTCGCGGCGACCTCTCGACGGATGCGGATACGACCGTCGCTTTGGCCTGATGCACCGGGTTGAGCGGCTGACGACAAGCCGTTGAAGATCCGAGGCCGGCCAGACGCGTGACAAATATCACGTTTCACGGTAAGACTGTGTGCATGATGAACGTCGAGGCAAGTTTCGAAGCGCCGTGCACGCCCGAGCTGCTCTTCTCGATCGTGGAGGATCTGGGCAACATCACACCGTGGCTTGATCTCCTCGGTGGAGCCGAGCCCAGTCCGGCGGACCCCGCCGACACGGGTCCGGCCTGGGGCGCCACCTTTGCCATCAAGCTGGGCCCGCTCACCAAGACCAAGGACGTCCGCCTCGTGCGCATCGTCCATTCGCCTCACACGGACGTGGTCTACGAGCGTCACGAGTTCCCCATCGAGGGCAGGGATGTGGCCCAGATCGCCATGTGGCGCCTGACCATGACGGTCTCGCCCACCGACGCCGGGAGCGCACTGCATGTTCATGTCTTCTACGGCGGCGATGCGCTCGGCGACATGGCCGAGGGCATCCTGACCAAGGAGCTCAAGAAGTCACGGCCCGCCCTGCTCAAGGAGATCAAGCGGCGCATCAGCGTCTCCTGAAGGACCGGGCTGCCTGGTTCGGGAAAGTTGCCGCGACATTTCAGCACGATCTGTCGCCGCGAGTCCGGACAGGTCCCGTCGATCGCGACGAGACGCCGGCCCGTCAACCAACACCCCGGCGTGTCCTCGGTGGCCGGCTCCGTCAAACCCCGCTGGATCCGAAGGGACCCGATTACGAGCGTGGCGGAAATCAGCATTCACAAGTGGTTGAAAGTTACATTGTGTTACGGCTGAAAGATACACTGATGTCGTGACCACCGACTGGATCCAACGAGGATTGGCACCGGTGCTTCGCGAGGCCGCTGCTCATGGTCTTCCGGTAAGCATCGTCGTCGGCCCCCGTGCATGTGGGAAGACGACCCTCGTTCGGCGCCTGGTCGACGACGATGTGTACCAGCGGTACGTGAGCTTCGCCGACCCCGGCGTGCGGGCTGCCGCTGCAGCATCGCCGTTGCTGTTCATAGAATCCCTCCCATTCGGCACGGTCATCGATGAGGCGCAGCTCGTCCCTGAGGTGCTGGTGCCCATCAAGGAGATGGTGGACGCTTTTGGCCGCCCCGGACAGTTCCTTCTCACTGGATCAACGCGGGTAGATCTGGCGACGATGGGTGGGACCCACCCCCTTGCCGGCCGGTTCACCCGCTTTGAGCTGGGTCCGCTGAATGCGGCGGAACGTCATGGACGGCCCACCACCTCCATCGCGGGGCTGTTGGAAGGCGACCCAAGTACCTTGGCAGTAACCGACCTCGTCGGCGCTGACTACGATCTCGAGGCGGTGACGACTGGCTTCCCGCTGCTCTTCACCTCCGCCGCTGACCCAAGGCGGTGGCGCCGCGACTACCTGCGGAGTGTCATCCCCGCGACGCTGCGCGAATCGGATCACATCGTGGACCACCAACGCCTTACGCGTCTGCTCGAGGGGATATCAGGCATGTCCGGGCACGAACTCGTCTTGAATCACCTCGTCTCTGACCTCTCGATCGATCGACGAACTGCCACTCGCTACCTCGACCTCCTCGAAGAGATGGGGCTCATCCACAGGTTGCCCGGCCTGCGTATGAAAGCGACCGACACCGAGCGGGCCGTGCCCAAGCTGCACATGGTGGACCCGATTCTCGTCGCTCCTGATCCGGGTGGGGTGGGCGATGATCGCCGAGGTGCCCTCCTGGAGTCGTTCGTCGTAAACGAGCTCGTGACCCAACTCGAATGGATCGGTGGCGCCGATAGCCTGTTCCATTGGCGCGATCGCCGCCGGGACGAGGTCGATCTCGTAATCAAACGTGAAGGCGGCTTCGTAGCTATCGAGGTGAAGCGAGCTCGTGAGGTTCCTCCACGCTCTACGGCCGGCATCAACGCATTCCGGGACCGCTATGGTGAGAGGTTCCGACGTGGACTGGTGATGTACGCCGGGTCGCACGTACTCCCGCTCAGCGATTCAGTATGGGCTGTACCGATCTCGACGCTATGGAGCATGAAGGCAGCTTCATAGGTGGGTGATACTTGTCTTGTGCTCGATGGGCAACCGCTCGACGACGCAGCGCCGGCAACGAGGTTCGGCGACCTGGCGATGGGTCAGGCGGCGGCAGCCGCCTCCTGACCCATCGCCAGGTCGACGGAGCGGCGCGAATCGGGTTACTTCAGCCGATTGCGCACCGTCGCGGCGATCGCTGCCGCCAGGCGAGCAGGCACGGCGTTGCCGATCTGCTTCGCGATGTCGATCTTGCCGCCGCACCAGAGATAGTCGACCGGAAACGTCTGGAGCAGCGCTGCCTCGCGATGAGTGATCGGACGGTTGACTCTGTTGTCGGGCTCGTCGGCATCCCACTGAGGGTGCAGGTACTGACCCTTCTCGGGCTTGAAGAACTCGGTACGGATCGTCAGGCTGGGTGCGTCCCACCTCATCCGGCCCATGACATCGGTCGTTCCTGTCAGCTTCTCGGCCCAACACCGAGGCAAGAGGTGATCCGGCAGGTCGAAGCGTCCACCACCCGGCGGAATGTGGTCGTATCGCTCGAGAGACATCGGGCGCGGACGCCGGCCGACGTGGATCTCCGTCGACTTGAACACGCCCGGGACACGATGACCGAAGTACTCCTCGGTCGATTCGGGCAGCTCGGTCCTGTCGGGAACCCGCGAGACCTTGCCAATGGCCTGCCGGACGGTCGCCCAGGGCTTCAGACCACGCTCGCCGTCCTTCGCGTGGGATGGCGCCGGAAGTGTCACGGGACCCACGCGTGACGCGATGAGGATTGTGCGACGACGCCGCTGAGGCACGCCGTAATCAGACGCGTTCAGGACATCCACATCGACGTGCTTCCAGCGCTTGAGTGCGCCCGACCGCAACTGGTCCATGAGCAGCGCGAACTCCGAGCTCTTCATGAAGCGGTCGACATTCTCGATCACAAACACCTGTGGGTCGGCGGCCAGGACGACACGCTGGTACTCCCGCCACAGGGCGTTCCTCGGGTCGGTCGGGTCCTTCGTGCCAAGGTTCGAGAAACCTTGGCACGGCGGCCCGCCGATGACGACGTCGGCCTTCGGAACCTCGTCACTGCGAAGCTCGGCGATGTCGATGCATCGCACGTGATCGACACCGAAGTTCGCCGCATAGGTCGCGGCTGCGGGCAGCTCCCACTCGACAGCGAGTTTCGGATCGAAGCCTTCGGCCACGAAGCCGGCCGTCATTCCACCGCAGCCGGCGAAAAGGTCGACTGCCGACGGACAACCTGCATCCTGACGTCTGGGCACGCTGGATCGGGTGGCGTTCTTCGTTGGACTACTCATCTGGGTCTCCCGAGAAGTCCGAACATCGGGGCAGATGCTAGTCGAACATCTGTTCTCGGTGTTCTTCGCGCGAAACGCGCGTGAGCCGCTTCGTGTCGCCGGACGTCACGGACATCCCAGAACCGTAGATGCTCGCGAGCCGTGGTTGAGGGATGCAGTGCTTCGGTGTTGCCGTGGCGGCCAGGGGCGCCGTGACCGGACAGCAGCACGCCCTTCCCGAGTCCCCAGCCCTCACCCGGGCGCCATTTTGGGACTAGAGTCGAGCTTGAGAACGCGGGAGCCCAACCGGGCTGAGAGGGTGACCATGTCGCCGACCGCTTGAACCTGCTCCGGGTCATACCGGCGAAGGGAGCATCTGATGGCTTCACCCTCCAGCAAGGACAGCAACGGCATTCGCACGCAACGCACGGAGGCGATCGCCGGGGCCATCACCCCCGAGATGAGGCGGGTGGCCGAGCGCGAAGGCCTGACTCCCGAGCTCGTCAGGGAAGAGGTCGGCCGAGGCCGCCTCGTCATTCCCGCCAACGTCGTGCACCTCGGCCAAACCCTGGATCCCATGGGCATCGGCACCGTGGCGACGGTCAAGGTCAACGCCAACAT